>QNZF01000074.1 GCA_003978485.1 Persephonella sp. | reverse complement strand
ACCCTCGGGATTTTGATTTACCAGCCTATTTTTTATTATAAAATAAAAATTTTTATAAATCAAATGCAATTTTCGTTAACCGCTTTCTAATTATATACATATTTTTAGATAATTATAGTTAAAAATTCCATCAACTGCTTTCAGCCCAATTTAAAAAATAATTCTGATTTATCTTTAACTTAATTGATATATAATACTTGAAAAATATCTCAGACTTTAAATTTAGGATTAATTGAATAAATGATAGACAATATTTTTATATTAATAAATAACGCTTTAGATAATTTTATAGTTAGAAGTTTAATAGGCGGAATAATTTTAGCTTCTTTACTGTCTATACTTTCTCTATTTGTATATTTAAAAAATTGGTCTTTTATTAATGTAGGTATATCACACGCAACATTTGGAGGACTGGCTTTAGGCGTATTTTTAGGAGTATCTCCAACGATTACCGCTTTAATTTTTGCCATTTTAATAGCTTTACTCATAGGTTATATAAGTAGAAACGGAAGCATTAATGAGGATGTGTCCATAGGGATTTTATTTTCTATGTCTATGGCTTTTGGTGTTATTATCCTTACAAAAACATCTAACTATACTTCTGACCTTTTTTCCTTTTTATTCGGGGATATTCTAACAATATCTGAAAATGATGTTTTCATTTTATCAATATTCTTTATGTTAATAATTCCATTCATTTTTATAAAGTATTGGAAAATAATGTTTTGCTGTTATAATGAAGAGGTAGCCTATGTTAGCGGAGTTAATACAACTTTTTATTATTACACTTTATTAGTAATTATAGCTATAGCAACTGTGTTGGCTGTTAAACTGGTGGGAGTTATTTTGGCTTCTGCAATGATGATTTTACCTACCGCATTGTCTAAACAATTTTTTTGGCATTATAAGAAAATAATAATCTTTTCAGTAATCAGTAGTATAACTTTTGTCGTATTAGGAATATATATATCTTACATATTAGAAACTCCACCTGGGGCAACTATTGTTTTTATTTATTCATTGGTATTCTTTATTGTTTTTGGAATAAATAAATCTAAAGAGTTATTAAGATGATGGAAGTTTTAAAATACATAAAAAAAAATAAGTTAGCCTTTTTATCTTTATATATATTAATAATTCTTTATCTGTTTGCCATTTTTGCGGATTTTATAGCACCCTATCCATATGATTATCAACATAAAAACAGCCAATACCATCCACCTACAAGATTACATTTTATAGACGAAAAAGGTAATTTCCATATAATTCCTTTTGTTTATGGTTATAAAAAATTAAGTCCGACCTTGCCTGTTTATGAGGAAGATAAAACTAAAAAATATACTCTCCGTTTTTTTGTCAAAGGAAAAAAACATTATCTTTTAGGGTTTATACCTACAGATATACATCTCTTCGGTGTTGAAAAAGGGGGAAAAATATTTTTATTAGGTACTGATAAATTAGGTAGAGATATATTTTCAAGAATACTTTACGGAGGAAGAATATCCCTTTCTATCGGTTTAGTTGGAGTTCTAATATCTTTTACTATTGGGGCTTTAGTAGGTGGTATATCAGGTTATTTTGGTGGAACAATAGACAATATTTTAATGAGAGTTTCTGAAGTTGTAATGTCCTTCCCCGGCTTCTATCTTATACTGGCTTTAAGGGCTGTCTTCCCTGCAGATATATCCTCTGTAGAGTTATACTTTTTAATTGTTATAGTTTTATCTTTTATAGGTTGGGCAGGTTTATCAAGGGTTATAAGGGGTATGGTTTTATCAATTAGGGAGAAGGAGTTTGTAATAGCCGCCCAATCTTACGGTGCAAGTTCTTTAAGAATTATTTTAAAACATATTATTCCAAATACATTTTCATTTTTATTAGTTTCTGCAACTCTATCGATACCTGCCTATATTTTAGGTGAGAGCGCTTTATCTGTTTTAGGGTTAGGTATTCAAGAACCTTATGCAAGTTGGGGAAATATGTTAGCTGATGCTAGAAGTATATCTGTAATATCTGAGTATCCCTGGATACTTTCTTCAGGTGTGGCAATATTTATAACTATCTTGGCTTTTAACATACTGGGAGATGCTTTAAGGGATGCTTTAGACCCAAATTTAAGGAAAAATCTTTAAATCTTTAACTTTAAAAATACTAATTTTAATTATATATTCATTTAATAAAAAGTTTAATTAAGGTTTTTTTATGGATTATAGATACTTAAAACTAGGTTTAGTATCCTTCTTATCTGTTCTAATTGTAGGTATATTTTTTATATATTTGAAAGCAAAAAATATTATTCCACCTATAGTAAGATTAAAAGATTTTGAGTATAAACAGTCTTTAATCCAAAAATCTGTTTCTGTTGTAAAAATTTTATATGTTGATGATAAAGCTATTGTACAGGTTAAAGATTTTTATGTTTACGGTTTAATTAAACTTTACTTTCCATTTAAAGATTTTAAAAGAAAAAAGCAATCCTTCGTTTACAACAGAAATGTAGGCTTAAAGGGAAGTATATTGCCGGTATATGTAGATTTAAAAATTTCAAATATAAAACCTGTTAACAGTTATGAGTTTTCTATACTTCAAAGTGAGATAAAAGATTTTATAAATATTGAAGATAAAAGGATTGTTAAAGATTTAGGAACTTTTGTGTTCGTAAAAAAGAAAAATATAAATTGTGGAATAGTAAATATTAAGGATGAGAGAAAAGGAATTGTCTGTGATATTAGAAGAAATATTCATTTAAATTCAAACATATCGGAAGGTATGTATATAATTACGCCACTTTCTATAGAAAGAATACCTGAAGATAATAAATTAGAGCAGTTTTTTAAGGATAAAAATCTCTCCGAGTTTGAGTATTATCTAAGACCTGTAATCATATCCGATGTTTTAATGGAAGATGGAACAGAAGAAAAAATTAGGAATGATTTTATTAGTTTTTTAAAGACTGTGTTTAAACTTAAAAAGTTTGATATAAAATCTGTAAGATTTGAAGTCAAAGGTTAAAAAGATGAGATTTATAGACAGAGATTTATTAAAAAGACCTGAAGGTAAAGCTGTATTAATTGCAGGAATTATTTTAGGATTTTATGTTGTAGCAATTATTAAAAATATTTATATAGATAAAAGGGAAACAAAGACAACTGCAGAGTATATAAAAGAGCTTTTTATACAAAATTTTGGAATATACAGGGAAAGTCTTGATGTTTATGTCAACTACGGTGGTCTTTACAGTGGAAAAATACAGTATACAGTTGGTGTAGGCTATAACTTGGATAAGGCAATCTTTAAAAATACAGTCCACAAGGTAATAATCAATTTACCTAATCCTGAGATTTTTTACGTATTCAAAAATTCTAAAATACAACTTTCTAAATTTAACAGAAGGTTAGAGTATATTGACGAGATTTATAGGTATGGGAAGCTTGTAGCAAAGTATTACTCTATAAGAATAAATATATTTAAAAGGACAAAGGATTTTACAGAAAATATACTTAAAAACTTAAGTAAGACTGTAAGGATAAAGATAGCTTTAAACTTTCCTGACAAAGAAAGGCAGTATTGGTCTGTGTATAACTCTAAAAGATGTAATATCTCATTATCTATTCCATTTGATTACAAAAATAAATTTTTAATTAGAAATAATGATAATGTTCTTTCTCCTTACTGTTTCGTTGGAACTACACCTGACAAAAAATTAAAAATGTTTGTCTATAACTCTCCGTTAAATCTAAGGATATATCCTAAAAACACAGATTTAAAACAGTTTTCGCTTTTTTATCCTCAAAATGAGTACTATATGGAAATTGTAAAAGATAAAGAAGATAAAAGATTTATCAGATATTATTACAAGTTTAAGAACAAAGTTTTAATAGTTGAATTTAAACCTTCAGATGAAACTGCTTACAGACACTATCTACCTGAGATTATGTTATTCAGTTCACTAATAAAACAAAAAAGATTTAATGATAATGCTGTCAGAGACTGTTTCGGAATAACTAAAGATGTATGGGATAAAAGTCTTGCTGGAGATAAACAGAGATATATAGAGAAATATTTTGAATTTTTAAAACCTGATGGAGTTATATTTGATAAAAAAAATCATGTTTTAGCAACAAAGTTTGCGTATAAAGAGCTCGTCCCTATGGTTAAAAATCTATCAAAGGTCGTTGATAAATATGAAATAAGAGGACATCTTGTAATGGCTGTTCTTAATAAGGCTGTTGATGGAAGAACTATTTTATGGGTGTTTTTAGATAATGGTAAAGTTATAGCCTTTGACAGTAAAGGTAAAAGGAAGGACTTTTCCTATCAAACTTTAATAGATGCTTCCTTAGAAACAGTAGATTTAGGTTATTTATGTGTTGATAGTAAGTTTTGTATAGGAGATTACAGACCTGAAGAGCTTGTGTCCAAAAAAGAAAAAGACAGATATTTGGCGGAGAGAAGGTTGGCAAAATTAGTTTGGAGTTTAATCAATTATGGCTTTCCTATTTTATATGAAAAGAAAGAAAGTTTATAGGGAAGGAAAGTTTAAATTGTAATTGTTTAATTTTTCAAATCTATCTGCAACCTGTAAAACAGTTCCTTCATCAAAAGGCTTACCTATTATCTGCATACCTATAGGAAGAGAGTTTTTAAATCCTGCAGGTATACTGATTGCAGGTAAGCCCGCCATATTCACTGAGACTGTAAATATATCTGATAGATACATCTCTACAGGATTGTTAGATTTTTCACCTATTTTAAATGCAACGTCAGGAGTTGTTGGGGTTATTATAACGTCAACTTTATTAAATGCATCCATAAACTCTTGGTATATTAACGTTCTAACCTTTTGAGCCTTTAGATAATAGGCGTCGTAATAGCCTGACGATAGAGCATAAGTTCCTAACATTATTCTTCTCTTAACTTCTGCTCCAAAACCTTCTGCCCTTGTTTTAGAGTACATCTCTTCTAAATCTTTATAATCTTTCGTTCTGTATCCATATCTAACACCATCATACCTTGCCAGGTTTGAAGACGCTTCAGAAGGAGCAATAATATAGTAAGCTTCTATTGAGTATTTAGATGTAGGTAAAGATATTTCAACTATTTCTGCCCCTTCATCTTCTAACTGTTTAACACCTTTCAGAATTATCTCCTTAACGTCTCTATCTAAATCTTCAGGAAAGTATTCTTTAGGTATACCTATTTTAATACCTTTAATATCCTTTCCTATAAAGGATGTGAAATCTATATCTTCAATTTTAACAGATGTACTGTCCTTTTCGTCTTTACCTGCTATAACATTCATCAGTATTGCTGTGTCTTCAACTGTTCTTGAGAAAGTTCCTATTTGGTCTAAAGATGAGGCAAAGGCTACTAAGCCATATCTAGATACCCGTCCATAGGTGGGTTTAAATCCGACAACTCCACAAAAAGCGGCAGGTTGTCTTATAGAGCCACCTGTATCAGACCCTAACGCAGCAGGAACCAATCCTGCAGACACAACTGCAGACGAACCACCTGAAGAGCCACCGGGCACTCTTGTTAAATCCCAAGGATTTTTTGTTGTAAAGAATGCAGAGTTTTCTGTAGATGAGCCCATAGCAAACTCATCTAAATTAGTTTTTCCCGTTAATATGTATCCTTCTTCTTCAAGTTTTTCTATAACAGTTGCGTTGTAAGGTGGTACAAAGTTTTCAAGTATCTTAGAGGCACAGGTTGTTTTTATATCTTTAGTTATTATATTGTCCTTTATGGCTATAGGTATTCCAAAAAGTTTCCCTTTATTATTACTTTTTGCTAACTCTTCATCTTTCTTTTTAGCATCCTCTAAAGCCTTCTCACCTAAAAAGGTTATATAACTATTTATTTTAGGTTCTATTTCCTCTGTTCTCTTTACAAACGCCTCAACAACTTCTGAAGGTTTAACCTCTTTACTGTTTATCAAATCTGATAACTCTTTTAAGCTTTTTTTCCACAATTCCATCTAACAAATCCTCTCCAATTTTTAATTAATTAAAAAAATTATAAACGAGTTAAAAATTTAGCCAAATCTTTAGCAAAGTAAGTTATTATTATGTCTGCCCCTGCCCTTTTAATAGCCACCAAAGTTTCGTATATCACCTTTTCATCTATCCAACCCATTTTAATTCCGGCTTTAATCATTGAGTATTCTCCACTTACATTGTAAGCGGCAACAGGAAGGTAAACATTCTCTTTAATTCTGCTAATAATATCCAAATAAGCCAATGCAGGTTTTACCATAACTATATCTGCCCCTTCTTCAACATCAAATAAAACTTCCTTTAAGGCTTCCCTACTGTTATGAAAATCCATTTGATAACTTCTCCTATCTCCAAAGGCGGGAGTTGATTCTGCCGCATCTCTAAAAGGACCATAATATGCAGACGCAAATTTAGCCGAGTAAGACATTATAGGTATATCTTTAAAACCTGCTTCGTCTAGAGCTTTCCTTATAGCTTTAACCATTCCGTCCATCATACCGGAAGGAGCTACCATATCAGCTCCTGCTTTAGCGTGAGATACTACCTGCTTTTTCAAATTTTCAAGTGTTTCATCATTATCAACATCACTTCCTTTTAAAACTCCACAATGACCGTGTGATGTATACTCGCAGAAACACACATCTGTAATAACATATAACTGTGGATAGTTTTCTTTTATATATCTAACTGCCTGCTGTATTATTCCCTCATCATTCCAACTTTCACTTCCTACCTCATCTTTATGTTTAGGTATGCCAAACAGTATTACTGCAGGTATATTAAATTTAACTACCTCGTCTAACTCCTCTGATAGCCTATCTAATGAGTATCTGTAAATATCAGGCATAGAGGAGATTTCTATCTTTATGTTTTTTCCTTCCTCTATAAAAATTGGATAGACCACATCATCTATAGACAGGCAGGTTTCCCTTACTAACCTTCTTATCTGTTCATTTTTTCTTAATCTTCTAGCCCTATGGATAGGAAAAGCCATTATAAAAACTCCTATTATTAAGGTAGATTTTTAGATAAAATTTTATCTGATTGGAAAAAAAAAATCTTTTATTTATACAAACATTAGAATAGATTTGTACAAAAATTTAAATTAATTAAGCAGATTTAATTTTTTCAATTAATCTTGGCTTTACTTCCTATATAAACGATAAACTCGTTATATCCACCTTTTACATTAACTTTTATTTTAAAACCGTAAATATCTGCTATCTCTTTAACTATTGATAAACCTATACCTGAACCTTTTGAGATAGACCTTGCTTCATCTTCTCTGTAAAATCTCTCAAAAATCTTCTCTGGATTTTTTATTGGTGTTCCTGTGTTTTTAATAGAGAAATAATCTTTATCTATAACTATATAAATCTCTCCTTCTTTTTTATTATACTTAACGGCATTACTTAAAAGATTTGCTACTAACATCTCTATATGTCTGTAATTTGCGAAAACTTTTAATTCTGCCCTTTCATCAAGTTCAACAAATATCTCTTTTTCCTCCAACTTCGTTGCTAAAATATCTAACTGGTCTTTTATAACATCATTAATTGATACTTCCGTTTTTTCAAACTGTTGAGATTTTAATTGAGCCATTAAAGTTAAGTCTGAAATTATATTCTTTATATACTTCAAAGTTTTTTGTATCTGGTTTATATGTTCATACACTTCTTTGGGAGCTTTATATTTTAAAAGGATTATATGGTTAGATATAACAGTTAATGGAGTTCTTAAATCGTGTGATATGTTCTGTATAAATCTTTCTTGTTTATCCATAGCTTCCTTTAAAGGAGCTACAATCTTTTTGGACAGAAGAAAAGATATAATAAATATAAAACCTAAAGCTCCTAAAACTGCATAAACGATTATATGTCTAAGTTTTGATAATTCGCTATAATCACTTTCAATATCTTTACCTACGTATATCTTATACTCATCACTTGACGTAACAGTTCTTGTTCCGTAAACAATCTTAGAATTGTCAACAATTTTTAAACTTGTGAAATGTTTTTTTATATTACAATTTTCAATATTTTTCTTTAATACAACTCTATCTCTGCTATCGTAGATACACAGGTATGTTCCTTCAGGAAGAATAAAGGGAGAGTAAATTAATACATCTATTCCCTGTGTTTGTTCTATATTCTTAGAAATGTCCAATATTATGTCTTTTACTTCGTTTAAAGAAGTTAATAGTATGTCTTCTTTAAAAAAGTAGTATATTGTAAATCCAAAGGCGGACAGTATAAAAAAAGATATACCTGATATTAGAAATGTTATCTCCAACCTAGCCTTTAAGTATTCATCCTTTATCAGCTTACCTAAATTTTTAAAGTTAACCATTAATCATTCTTTTTTTTAGAATATACCTTAAATTGAGAGTATAGCCATTATAATTTATTAACATTTTCGTTAAATGCAATAAAAAGTTAAAATCCTAATAAGGATAGACCTAAAATTTGCATAATAAATATATACGGCGGAATTATTAAAAATTGAATTATTCCAATGAAAAATAAAAGTAAAACTATCAGAACTCCATAAGGTTCTAAACCTTCAAGTTTCATTTCTAAATCTCTAGGTAAAAAGCTCAGTATTACTCTCCAACCGTCAAATGATGGAATAGGTAAAAGGTTAAAAATAGCTATTATTACATTTATACTTACAGTTAAATAGGAAAATAATATTAAAGGAAATATTATTGATTTGATTAGATTTTGTGGGAAGAAGGGAGCAAATTTAGATAGTAGATGAAATACTAATGCAAATATTAAAGCAGTTATAAGATTTGATAAAGGACCCATTAAGGCAGTTAAAGCCATTCCTTTTCTATAATCTAACTTTTTAAAATTTAAAGGATTTATAGGTATAGGTTTAGCCCAACCAAATATAAATGGAGCTTTTACAAGAATTAATATCGCAGGAAATATAATACTTCCAAATATATCAAGATGTGGTAAAGGATTTAAGGTTAACCTTCCTGCAACTTTAGGAGTATCATCTCCTAGTTTATATGCAGTATATCCGTGTCCCAATTCGTGGACAATCATTGCAATAAATAAGGCAGGTATCATTAAAACAACATACTGTAGATTAGATACTAATCCTTCCATATAACCTTCCGTTTTATATTTTCTTTACTATTAATTTGAATTAAAAAATAATAGCAAAATTAGATTTTATAAATCTATCTTTTAAACTTTATCCTTTATTGCATTTAAAAGACTTTCCACAGATGAAGGTAGTATAACAATCTTACTGTTTTTACTGTTCGCAACCTTTTCAAAGTTTGTAGCTAACTTATCACCAATTAAATATTGTGAAGCTAACTTACCTTCCCCTAAAACTTCCATAATTGATTTTATTGCGTTAGCTTGAGCTTTTCCTATTCTCTCTATAGCTTCAGCTTCCTGCATTTTAGCCAGTTTATAACCTTCAGCTTCTAAAACTTGAGCCTGTTTTTTACCTTCAGCTTCTGTAATCATAGCCTTTTTAGACCTGTCAGCTTCTATAAGCTTACTCATAGCCTCAACAATATTCTGTGGCGGTTCTATCTCTTTAACTTCTGTCCTTTTTATTAAAACTCCCCAATCGTCTGCAACCCCCTGTAAAACATCTTTTATTTGAGCGTTAATCTTGTCTCTAGATTGTAAAATCTCGTCCAAATCCATACCACCAACAATATCCCTAAGAGTTGTCTGTATAGTTTGTATAATTGCATACTTTAGATTTTGTATGTTGTAGTAAGCTTTTTTAGGGTCTGTTATTTGGTAGTAAGCTACAGCGTCAATCCTAACTAACACGTTGTCCTTTGTTATAACTTCCTGCTTCTCTATATCCAAAACCTGCTCCCTTAAAGATAGCTTAGCTTTTACCTTGTCTATGTACGGAATAATAAAATTTAAACCTGCATTTAATGTCCTGTTATACTTTCCCAATCTTTCAACAATCCAAGCTTCCTGTTGTGGAACTATTTTTACACCTTTTAAAATTGTTATGACGATAAAGATGACCAGTACAATTGTAAATATACTCATAATTACCCCCCTGTTATATCTATTATCTTTAAATATAAACTAATTCTTTTGATTATCTATCTTTTTTACTTAGGATAATCTTTAGGAAACTTAAAATTTAAAACAGGATAACCTTTGCCGATATTTTTAGCAGTTTCAATAGCCCCTGATATGTACAGTTTTGCTAAATTTACAGCTTTTTTTGTATCGTATCCTTTAGCTAAAAATGACGCTATAGCTGATGAAAGGGTGCATCCTGTTCCTTTAGGATGTATGCCCTTTAAGTAAGGATATTTAAATTCGTAAAACTGATTGTTAAAAAAAAGTATATCTATAGCAAAATCTGAGTTTTCAAGATGCCCTCCTTTAATAAGGACTGCTTTTACACCATATTCAGCTAGTTTTATACAACCTTCTTTTATATCATCAACAGATTTTATTTTTTTCTTTGTTAGTATTTCCGCTTCCAATATATTAGGAGTAATTATTGAAGACAAGGGAAATAAATAATCTCTCATAATCTCTATTCCTTCCTTTTCTAGCAAAGGTTTACCATTTTTAGATGTGAAAACCGTGTCAACTACAACATTTTTAAGTTTAAAATCTCTTATAGCTTTTGAGACTACTTTAACATTTTCTTTTGAAAATAACATTCCAATCTTTACAGCATCTATATCAATATCTAATGCTATACTTTCTATTTGTTTATAAACAAAGTCTGAAGGTATTGGAATACTATCTGTAACTCCTTGGGTATTTTGAGATGTTAAAGATGTTATAACAGACAGTCCCCATACTCCTAAATTTTCAAATGTTTTTAAGTCTGCCTGAATACCTGCCCCGCCGCTACTATCAGAACCTGCTATCGTTAAAATTTTTTTCATCTTTCATAATCCAATTTAAGATTTATATTTAATATTAACAGAGCTTCTAAATTCCTTAAACTCTTAGAATAAGTCATATAAATTTTTTATAGAAATATCACAGATTTTTTACACATAACCTTTAAATTTAAAACTAGGATTAGTATATAAAAAAGGAGATTAGCTATGGAAAGTAGCAAAGATTTAAGGGAAACATTCAATGAATTAAAATTAAAAAGGAAAAATAGAGAAATATCTGAAAGTGAATATTATCTTTCATTACTGGAATTGTCCAAGAGGATAATTGCTTGCTTAAATGATGAAGATATAAAAGCTAATGATATAAGGAAACAGATACCGCTTATATTTGTGTTTATCGATGAGCAGATTAATAATCTGGCAAAACGTGGTGGTTAAAAAATTAAACTGATTTAGTAATCTTCCTAATAAGTCTTTAATATTTTTTGTTTTTTTTATTTTTATAATACTCTTTCTTAAAGAAAAATCTTATAAGATTAATATCAATGTTTTTTATAACACTTTTTTCACGATTTTTTTATATAATAAGATATAAGTTGTCATATTTAATTTTATATAGAACAAAAAAAACAAAAAGGAGAGAAAAAATGGATACAAGCCAAGAGTTAAGAAGATTATTCAATGAATTAAAACTCAAAAGAAAAAATGGGGAGATTTCAGAGAAGGATTACTATATATCATTACTACAGTTATCAAAGAGAGTTATAGACAGCTTAGAAGAGGAAAATATTTCAGGGGAAGATATAAAAAAACAGATACCTTTAATAGTTTTATTTATAGATGAACAAATAAATAACTTTGCTAAAAGGGGAAATTAACCTTAGCTTTTTTTTATAATTTTTAAATCATTATGAGAATAGAGCTTCTATCTAAGGCACAAAGTTTAAAAAG
>QNZF01000035.1 GCA_003978485.1 Persephonella sp. | reverse complement strand
TTTTATACTTCCAATAATGTTTAGCACCTCCTTTGTGTATCTGCCAGTGGACAGCAACTTTATCTCTATCTAAAAGCTGAATTCTATACATCCCTACATTTCTTAAATTGTTTTCCGGATCTTTAGAAACTACCTGAGGAAGCGTTATAAATCTTCCACCGTCTTTTGGCCAACATTTTAAAACTGGAAAATCAAAAATATTTATATCTTCTTTCATTTTTACAACTTCCTGAACTGGAGCAGTTTTTACAGTTTTAGGTAGAGCATCATTAAGTTTTTTTAACTCTGGAATTCTCTTTAATTTGTCTAAAAATGTGTTTGGAACTTCTGGCTTTAATATTCTATAAAGTTTCCAACCTATATCTTCAAAATTTTCAACTTCCAAAGCTAACTTCATTCTCTTTTCACTTCCAAAGGCATTAATTAAAACTGGAATTCCTTCATATCCTTCTACATTTTCAAACAGTAAAGCTTTTCCACCGTCAGGCATCTTCATTATACGGTCTGCTATCTCTGTTATTTCCAATATAGGACTTACCTTTTCCTTTACTCTATATAATTCTCCTTCCTTCTCTAAAACTTCTATAAATTCTCTTAAATCTTTATACGGCATATTAAACTCCTTCTTATTAAATAGATGAAATATTTTATCTTTCTTTTAAACTAACTATCTATTATTAACAATTTTTACATAATATTATTAAATTTATTGACTTATTTTTTATAAAAAAACTTGACATTAATCTTGTAAATAGTATAATAATAATTATATAAAATTTATAAGAATTTGGAGTTAGGTATGAATTTATTAGAACTTAGGGAAATACAAACTATAAACACACTAGTTTTTGAAACTTTGGGACAGCCTGAAAAGGAAAGAGAATTTAAACTAAAAGCTTTAAAAAGATGGGGATTTGACCTAATATTAGGGAAAAAAGGAGGAGAAACAACATACTTTACTGCTGAAAGTGGAAAGAGAGATGTTGGAGATAAGTATATAGAAGATGATATACATTACGAAGTTGAAGAAATAATTCACGAATTACCAAAAAATAAAAAGATATTTGCCCATATAGAAATGTTCCAAGGTAGAGCATACATAATAGGAGAGTTGAGGGAAGGAGACAGTAATATAGAAATATTAAGAGTTCCTGCTGGGGTAATACTGTTAACATACTTTAAAAAACATAAACTCCACAATTTAATAGAGGCTATAAGAAATGTTGGAACTGCCTCAGAATTGGTAAAACAGAGAGGTCAAGAAGGTAAACCTGTTCCATATGAACAGCTACCTAATGTTGCAAGAAGATTTTTAAGAGGTGCAAAAGATTTAGAGAAAGATGCAGGTTTCGGTAGGGTAGCTTTATCCTACTGGGGAGAAAATAAAGACGGTGATGCAAGATTTAGAGTATCTTGGCTTTTACCAACTATCGCACTATTTGATATTAACATTGCAGAGAAAGCAGACAAACTTTTAGCGGCATTTAAGTAAAGGGATTGCAAAATGAATTTAATAAGCTGGACACCAACTATATTTAGTAGAAAAGGTTTTTTAAGGGATGATAGTGGGAGGGCTTATCTCCCTAAGAATGTTTTTACAGATGCTATTACCTCAGCTGTAATCTTTTACTACATTAAGAAGAATAAGGATATAGAAAACAGAGTTAAGAGATATTTATTAAGGGACGAGCTAGATATTAAAAAAGTTGCTAAAGATGTTAAAAATATAGTTTTGGAAAAGTATCCTGTACTGGAAAATCTAGAATTACCTGAAAAGGTATATTTGGAAGATAAAGATATAAAAATAGAATATGTGGAAGTTTTTGATTTAAAAGAATGGATAGATACAAAGGGGTTTAAAACTGAAATATTTACAGGAACAGTGGAAATTCCAATATCCAGCCCTTATATAGAAAAACTTAAAAGTGCAACCCATTCCTATGCTGAAGCGTTAGCTAGAATTGAGTACTCATTTTTAAAGGAACATCCTTTAGGAGAGTTGTTTTATAAACCATTAATTAATGATTTAAAAAAGTGGGAGTTACCTTTAAGAATAGGTTTATGGACAGAAGTAAGCTTTAAAGGTGATTTACTTTTCTTCTGGAAGATTAAGGAAGTTAGAGAAAAACTACTTAAAACCTTAAAGATAGACATAAAACCTAGATATGTTTTGTATATACCTAGATTAAAACAAACTACAGGTTGGATTGAATTAAAAAATTAAATAAAAGGAGGTGGTGTAAGATGGCAAAGGAAAACAAAAAAGCTAAAAAAATCTCTATGGAAGAGCTCAACAAGGAGCTAAGAGGTTATATTGCTCAAATTGAAGCTTTAAGAGCTGAGATAGCTGTTATTGATGACAACATCTCAACTTACAGAACTGCTATTAAAACTATTAACAATTTGAAGGAGTTAGGAAAAGGTAAAAATATCCTAATACCTATTGGTGCAGGTGCTCAGATAGAAGCTAAAATTGAAAATCCTGACAGGGTTGTAGTTAGTGTAGGTTCTGGAATATCCGCAGAATTAACAGCAGAGGAAGCTTTAACACAAATTGCTAAGGAGATAGCAGCATTACAAACTTTAAGAAGAACTTTAGAAGAGGCTATTGTTGAAGCTTACGCAAAAACTGAGGAATTATTAGAGAGAACGAGAGCATTAGGTAAAGAAGAGGCTAAAGAAGAGTAATTTTAAGTGTTTAGAGGAAATGGATAAGAAGGAAAAAGAAATAAAACTTATTGAAGAGAGTATTAAGAAGATTAAAGAGCTTCCTAACGATAGGAAGTTATTCTTTAATACAGGTGTAATTATGATTGAGGTTTCTAAGGAGGAGGCGATAAAACTTCTTGAGGAAAAGCTAAAAGAATTAAAGTAGCCTGCTTTCGTCTCCTTTTCCATATTTTTTTTGTGAAAATAGAAAGGTAAGTAAAAACTAACCAAAGGAGGATATAATTATGAACAGAGTAATTTTATTTTTTATAACATCTTTAATAGCCTTAATGATAGGTTGGGGTGTAGGTGGATATATAACCTACAATAAAACAATTGAAACTGTAGGAAAAATACCTGCATCACCTATTATAGTTAAGTCATATTACGATAAAGAAAAACACGCAGTTATATTCTCATTTTTTAATCCGGGAACATTACCTTTAAATGTTGTATCTCAATCTTTTGTATTTAAACCGGGTAAAGAAAGTAAAGAAAAATCTTATCAGGTAGAAAATATTCCGGTTAATATTCCACTAATACCTTTAGGTATAACTGCAGTTGCATTAAAACTAAAAAAAGGAACGGAAGAGTTAAAAAACGGCGATGTTATAATGGCAACAATATATTATACACATCCATTATCAAAAGATGTTTACTCTATAGCACACAGATTTGAGTATGGGATTAAGAAAAACTCTCCAAGTAACAAAAAATAGGAGGTTTTAACAATGAATTTTGAAAGGTTTGCTTGGTGGCTTTTTTGGTTTTCTTTTGGATTAATAATATTAATACTTTTTTATGGATTAACAATTCTATTTATTACATCAACATCTGTTGAGTTAGCATTTATACTAGGTTTAATATCATCACTACTTATGGCTAATAAATTACTGTTTGGATACGGCAGCATAGCCAATTTATTGGATAATGTAATATCTCTAAATGAGATAAAGGAAGAGCATAAAGATAAGATTAAAGAAAATGTTAATAAAAGATTTATACCTTTAGAGCAGATAGAAAAATTTTCTTTTGCAACTTTAATATCTATAGCTTTAAAAGATTTAGACTACTATAGATACGCATACTATTCTGTGTATATGCTCTTAGTGGTAATAACCATACTCGCTAAATTTAATCTCTTAGGTGAGTTTGTTTTAGGAAAATATATAGAAGGAGTTTTTTGGGGAGCTACAATAACTACATTTTTTGTATGGGGTTTGGAACAATTGGCGAAAGTATCTTTTACTGAATTTTTAAATCTAAATTTATCTGAAGAAAATAAATAATTAAGGTATTATGATATAGTAAAAAATTAAGGAGGGTAAACGATGGCTATTGTAGGAGTTTCAAAATTAGAGGCTTTAATGAGAAAAGCTGCAAGTCTGGATATTGACAAAAATAAGGCAAAGGAAATTACAGACATTGTAGAGAAAAAGCTTTATGACCTATTGTTAATAGGTGAAAGGAATGCTAGTTATAATGCAAGAGATGTTATTTGGGAAAGTGATGTTCCATTAACTAAAGGATTTTTAGAAAGTTTGCAAAAATTTAAAAATTTAGAGGAAGAAATAGCGGTAAAAGATGTATTAGACTTTTTAGCAACAATGCCACCTTTAAAGTATCCTTTAGAGGCAGAATTGGAGAAAAAATTGCCTGAAATAACAGGGACTTTAATCTACATATTGGCAAATCTAATTAAATCTATATCTCCTGATACAAGAAAACCTTCTTCTGAAGATATTGAAAAAGCAGGAAAAGTTTTAGATTTAACTATGTAAACTATCCTTTTTCCTTCCTATTTTTTCTTTTTTATCAAAAAATATCAATTTTAATAAATAATCCTTAAAATTTTTAGTTAAAATAATTAATCAAATTAAAATCTGAGGTAATGGAAAAGTATGAAGTTAACAATAGACAGGAAGGATTTAGAAAATCTGCTAAAAAAGGTAATCTCTGCTACTGAGAAAAAATCAGCATTACCTATATTATCCAATTTTTTAGTAGAAGCTACAGAAAATAAACTAACTGTTCAGGGAACAGACTTAGAGGTTCACGTTTCAGCATCAACAATTGCAGATGTGGAAGAGGAAGGAAAGGTTTGTGTTAATGCAAAAAAATTAACTGATATATCCAAATTACTACCATCTACAGAAGTTAATATAACTACAGAGGACAATAAATTAAAAATAAAATCGGGAAAAACTAAATATTCACTACCTATATTCCCAATTGATGAATTTCCACCTTTATATCCATTCCCTGAGAATATATCCTTTTCTGTTGATGGAGATAATCTTTTAAAGGCTATAAATAAAACCATTTATGCAACATCAAAAGAAGAAAGTAGATTTGCCCTTCAAGGTGTTCTGTTTAAATCTAACGGAAATCAAATTGATGTTGTGGCAACGGATGGACACAGATTAGCATTGTATAAAATAGAAAAGACAGGGGAGGGTGATATAGATATAATCCTTCCACAAAAGGCTTTAAATGAGTTGAAAAAATTAACTGCAGATTTTGAAGATATTGAGGTTGCTTCTACAGACCAATACGCATTCTTTAGAACTAAGGAATGGATGTTAATGACCAGAGTTTTGGAAGGTGCGTTTCCAGATTACACGCAGGTTATACCTTCAGAGTTTAGTATAGAGATAAAAGTTGATAAAAAAGAGTTTATGGAAGCAGTTAAAAGGGTGTCAGCAATTATAGAAGGAGAACCTAAACCTTTAAAACTTTCATTAAGGAAAGGTGTTTTAGAACTAAAAACATTTTCTCAGGAGTTTGGAGAAGCTGTAGATGTGCTGGAAATAGATTATGAAGGAGATGATTTTACAATTGGATTTAACGCCAAATATATACTAGATGCTGTAAATGTTATAGATGAAGAAGAAATATACATAAAATTCACAAATCCTGAAGCCCAAACATTATTTACACCTGCTGAGAATGAAAACTATATAGCGATAGTTATGCCTATGGAGATAAATTTTTAAAGGAGAAGGGGAAAAACTAGTTTTTTTGTCTTTTCTTTATATTTAAATAAACCATTAAAGCTGTTATCGTTGCAGGTGTAATACCTTCCAATCTTGAGGCATGTCCTAATGTTAAAGGTTTTGCCTTTGTAAGCTTTTGGACAGCTTCTTTTGTTAAACCGGGTACTTTTGAGTAGTCTATATCCTCAGGAATTTTAATATTTTCCAAATATCTCATTTTTTCGTTAAGTTTTTTCTCCCTCTCAAAGTATCCAGAATATTTAACATTAATCTCAACTTCTTCAGCAACATAATCAGATTTAGGAATATCAAATCCATAATCCTTTAAGTCCTTAACTTTTACTTCAGGTCTTTTTAATAAATCAAATGCAGTAATTGATTTTTTCTCACCTTTTACCAATACTTTTGTTTTTTCATTTTTATATCTATTTATCCATCTATTTATATCTTCTTCCAGTTCTTTTACAAATTTAAATTGTTCTTCTGTAATAACTCCTAGGTTGTAAGCTTTTTCATACAATCTTAATATTGGATTGTCCTGTCTTAGATATAACCTGTTTTCTGACCTAGATGTAAATAGTCTATAAGGTTCAATAACTCCTTTAGTTGTTAAATCGTCAATCATAACTCCGATATAGCTTTCATCTCTTCTGAGATAAAACAAATCCTTACCATTAGACCTTAAAGCTGCATTTATTCCTGCAACTATTCCCTGCCCTGCAGCCTCTTCATAACCTGTTGTTCCATTAAAATTACCTGCGTGGAAAAGACCCTTTACCTTTTTAGTCTCTAAAGTTGGATATAGCTCAGTGGGAGGCACTATATCATACTCTATAGCATACGCAGGCTTAAGGAGAATAACATTTTCCAATCCCGGTATAGACCTGTACATCTCCCATTGTATATCTTCAGGTAAAGATGTGGATAAACCGTTAGGATAAATACTGTTTCCATTCCTTGTTTCAGGTTCTAGCCATACAGTATGCCTTTCTTTATTTGCAAACTTAACAATCTTATCTTCTATAGATGGACAGTATCTAGGTCCTACACCTGTAATAGCACCACCATACAAAGCTGTTCTATGTAGATTTTTTCTTATAATCTCATGAGTTTTTGGAGTTGTGTAGGTTATATAACAACTAATCTGTTCCTTCTGTCCTTCTCTAAACCAGTAAGAACCATAAGGTTCTGTCCAAAAAGAAAATTTTGGAGGAGGTTCATCTCCTTTAGCTTCTTCCAGTATATTCCAATTAATACTATTTTTATCTAATCTTGCAGGAGTTCCAGTTTTAAACCTTTGAAGAGGAAAATCTAACTCTTTGTAAAATTGGGGCAGTTTATTTGCAGGTTTTTCTCCCATTCTCCCTGCGGGTATCCTTTTATCTCCTATATGTATAACACCATCTAAAAATGTTCCTGTGCTTACCACAACAGCTTTAGCACCTATCTTTATTTTACCGTCTATCTCAACCCCTTCAACTTCATAACTAGAAGGTTTTAAAAATATATTCGTAGCTTCCCCTTCTATCACAGTTAGATTTGGAGTATTTAAAACCTTTTTAGCCATATACTTTCTATACTCTTCCTTATCAGCTTGAGCTCTTGGAGATTGGACAGCAGGACCTTTACGCGTATTTAACATCTTAAACTGAATACCTGTCTCATCTATTGCTTTACCCATCTCACCACCTAAAGCATCAACTTCCCTTACAACAATACCTTTTGCTATACCACCTATTGCAGGATTACAGGGCATTAATCCAACCTTTTCTTTATCCAATGTTATAAGGGCAGTTTTTACGCCCATTTTTGCAGATATAAAAGCTGCTTCTAAACCTGCATGTCCACCACCTATAACAACAACATCGTATATATCATCGTAAACTCTCATTTTTTTTACCCTTTAAAAGTTTTTTTAACTAAATTTGTTAAGATTTTATAACAGTTTAGATTACTCAACAAAACAGTCTACAGGATTTTATAAATTTATCTAATTAGAAACATTGTTAAAAAATCTAGCTACTGATATATTATTTTATTCCAATTTTTAAATTATCAAGGAGGTTATATATATGAGTAAAAGACCGCTTATTGAAGAAGCGTTAAAAAAAGTTAACAATAGATATGAGCTAGTTCACGCAGCAGCTAAATTAGCTAAAAGATTGTATGAAACAGGTGCTGAAAGTTATCTAACTGAAGAAGGAGTACCACTAAAGAAGACTGTTATAGCTATAAATGAAATAGCTAAAGGTAGAGCTATAATATTTAAAAAAGATTAAAAAACAATATTACAAAATAGATGGACTATTTTTATGTTTTAAAAAGAGTATTATACAACTACAAACTAGCTAGGTTTATTTTCGCCCTATCTCTAACTTTTGCCTATTTTATCTTTCAAAATGGTTTATCCATAAATAAAAATCTTTACTATGAAAAAGTTACATTAGCAATATTTTTAGCCTATACCTTAGTTTCATTTATATCAATTTTTATATCAAGTATAAAATTTTTAGACTTTTTGCTAGATATTGTGTTTATATCAGCTATCTTATATTTTTCATTCTTCACAACTAAATATTTTTATATCCTATATGTTATCGTCCTAGCCTTTGCAGGTTTAACTTTAAAGCCATTTGAAACAATTATACTTACATTTTTAGTAATAATTCTATATCTAATGATAAATCTTTACTACGGAAGCTTTCTATCAAGTGTGTATATAACTTTAATCCTAAATATATTTACCTTCATTATTATATCTTTTGTTAGTATTCGGATTAAAAATAGAATAACGAAGCAAGAAGAATATATAAAAAAGCTTGAAAAAGAAAAATCTGAAATAGAAGCCTATAAAAAACTTTACCGATTAAGTGCGGAATTAGCCCATGAGATAAGAAATCCTTTAGCATCAATAACTGGAGCTGCCCAGCTTTTACAAGATGGTTATCTGGATGAGAAGCTTATAGGAATAATAAAAAGGGAAGCTAAAAGATTAGATGATTTATTAAGTGATTTTATAGCATTTGCCAGACCTATAAACCAGTATAAAGAAAAAATAAATTTAAAAGAATTTATAGAAGAAATAGTGGAAAGTTATAATAATGGAGAGGTAGATTTTGAAATAGACATACCTTCCAATCTGGAGATTTATATAGATAAAAAAGGATTTTTCTCTACCATCTCAAACATTATAAAAAATGCTATAGAATGGGCTAAATCTAAAATTAAAATTAAAGCTTACAAGATAAAAAATAATTTAGTTATAGAAGTTGAAGACGATGGAATGGGAATAAATGAGGATTATAAAGATTTAATTTTTGAACCATTTTTTACAAAAAAGACAGGAGGTACAGGTTTAGGATTGGCTATAGCCAAAAGGTTTGTAGTTGAAAACAATGGGAATATATTTGTAGAAAAAGGAGAATTGGGGGGAGCAAAATTTATTATTACACTACCGATAGAGAAGAACATAAAAGAGGAAATTTAATGGGAATTAGAGCTTTAGTTCTAGACGATGAAAAGAATATATTAGATATTTTAGAAATTTTATTTAATGAGTTTGATATAAAAATGGATAAAGCAAACTCAGTTAAAGATGCTAAAGAGTTAATGAAAAAAAATATATACGACATAGCATTTATAGATTTAAGACTTCCTGACGGTTCAGGTTTGGAGATACTAAAAGAATTAAAGAATAAATATCCTAAAACTGAAATAGTTATGATTACCGCTTATGCTTCCCCTGAAACTGCTGTTGAAGCTTTAAAATTGGGAGCATTTGATTATATAAGTAAACCTTTCGATATAAATAAAATTAGACTGTTAATAAGAAATCTAAAAGATAAGATTGATTTAGAGAAAAAATTAAGCAATGAAAAAGAAGAAGTATTTAATGAGTTTATAGGTGAAACACCACAGATTAGACAGATAAAAGAGATAATAAAAAAAATAGCCCCTTACGATATAAATGTCTTAATTTTAGGAGAAAGCGGAACAGGGAAAGAAGTTGTAGCAAAAACAATACATAAACTGAGTAAAAGGAAAGATAAACCATTTATAGCATTTAACTGTGCCGCTTTGCCACCTGATTTATTGGAAAGTGAGTTATTTGGATACAAAAAAGGGGCATTTACAGGAGCTAACACGGATAAAAAAGGTTTAATAGAAGAGGCTAACGGGGGAACTTTATTTTTAGACGAAATAGGAGAAATGCCTATTCAACTTCAAGCAAAACTTTTGAGGTTCTTAGAAGATGGAGTAATAAGACCTTTAGGTAGCACAAGGGAAATAAAGGTTGACGTTAGAGTTATATCTGCAACAAATAGAGATTTGGAAAGGGAGATAAAGGAAGGCAATTTTAGAGAAGATTTATACTACAGGTTGGCAACTATAACTATTAAACTACCACCTTTAAGGGAAAGAAAAGAAGATATTCCACTTTTAGTAAAGCATATACTATCAGATTTGGAAAAAAAGTATAACAAGAAGATAGAAAAAATATCTACTGACTTTATGAATTATCTTTATTCATTGGAGTATAAGGGAAATATTAGAGAGCTTAGAAATTTATTAGAAAAGGCGGTAATTTTTGCTGAAAATGGGGAAATTAAACTTAACAACGCATTCGTAAATATTCCATTAAATTCAATATATATTGATGACCCTTACAGAGATTTTACTATAAAAAAATTCCCAGACAGAATGGATTTAAAATTTGTATTGAATAGCATTGAAAAGGCGTTTATAAAAGAAGCTATGAAGAAAGCTAAAGGCAAAAAAGTTAAGGCTTCGGAAATATTAGGCTTGACCTTTAGAGAGTTTAGATATAGATATGACAAATATTTTAAAGATGAGGAAAAGGAAAATTTAAATTAATTATTTTTTCTTGTTATTTTTAAACTTTCTTATTTTAGCTTTATGTTCTTCATAATCCTTTGAAAACAGGTGAGTTTTACCATTTGGTGAGTAATAGTAGAGATAATCCGTCTTTTTGTAGTTTATAACTGCTTTTAAACTGTCAACTGTAAAAGAACATATAGGTGTTGGAGGTAAGCCTTTTACTAAATAAGTATTGTAATCAGAATAAATTTTCATATTTTTTTTAGTTAGTTTACCGTTCCAAATGCCTTTTTGTTTTAATCCGTATATAACTGTAGGGTCAATCTGTAAAAGCATATTTTTTTGTAATCTGGCGATTATTACACCGGCTATAATAGGTTTTTCCTCTTTAACACTTGTTTCCTTTTCAACCATAGAGGCTATTATCATCACATCATAAAAATCTAAACCCAACTTACCTAATTTTTCTTCTGCTTTAGGTTTATAAACTAAATACTTCCTTTTAAAAACTTTTAAGAATGCCTTAACCAGATAATCAATATTTTTAGACCTACTTTTACTTAAAAAATAAGTCTCAGGGGGAAAGTATCCTTCAAAAGAGCTTCCTACCAATCCATATCTTTTAACATTTTCCTTATTAAAAACGAAATTGTAAAACTTTTTTTTATCATCAATAAAACCTTCCTTCTCCAGTTTTTCTCCTATATCGTATAAATTTTCACCGGGTATGATTGTAAATTTAAAAAATATTTCTTTACCTTCTGCTAAGGTTTTCCAAATATCGTAAAGTGAATATCCAGTCTTTATTTGATAATACCCTGCCTTTAATGTCTTACCTTTTATCTGCGTATAAAAATAAAAAATATCCTTATTAACAACTATCCCTTCTTTTTCCAATAATTCAGCAATCTGTCTATTTGAGCTACCTTCCTTTATATAGATTATCTTTGTTTCACCTTGATAAATTGTGTAATTCTTTAGAAATAAAAAAATAATAGCAAATATAGCTATTGCATTTATAAACCCAATTATGATTTTTATGAAACTACCATTTTTATCCATATTTTTTTATATATCCTTTTATTAAATAATGTTTTTAATATATATATCTTAGTCCAGTTATCCATACAGAAAAATTTCCCTATATAAGTTTTGTCAAACTAACCGTAAATTCTTAAAATTAGCACTGATATATTGCACTGATATATTGTATAAGAAAGGCTTTTATTATACATATCTATATTTAAATTTATTGTGAAATTCTTATTTTCCTCTCTATCCTCTCTATTTCTTCATCAGTTAGGTTGTAAAGTTTATAAACTAATTGGTCTATTTGTTTACTGTAATGTTGGACTTTTTCCTGTAAGTCTGGTCTATGCTCGTAGTCTTCTCTATTTGTTAGCTCTAATATTTTATCTACAAGCTCTATAAATGGTTTTTGCTGGTCTTCTGGAATTTTCGGAATAGGAAGTTTTTCTAAAAAAGCCTTTTTATATCTGTATCCTTCTTCTCCTAGACCACCTCCTGCATAAAATTGCTTGAAAAAGAAAGCTACAGGATAAGAATTTAAGAGAGCTAATATATATTTTAGATTTTCACCTGTCATAATGAATGTAGTTGCCTCTGGATAAAACCCTTTTATATCAAATGCAAAACTCGGTTCTCTAACTATTTCTTGCCACACAATCTTTTCTTTTTCAAACTCTTTCCAATAAGCAATGTTATCTTGAGTTTCAAACCATTTATTTGATGTTTTCTTTCTAGTTTTTACTTTCTTACCTGTTTTCGGGTCAATATAAGTTTGTCCTGTTTGTTCTAACTTTCTTCCAAAAGTTTTTAAATATTCTTTTAATGCTGGATAGTCATCAATGTTTAAATTTAGACTTGGAAAAGTAGCTATTAAATACAACCCAGCCCATTTATAGTAATATCTTTTTATATCTCTACCTCTTAAGACTGGTTTAATTATAGCTTTTGTTCTTTTTCTTTCTTCTTCAGTTTTACAGTTATTTAAAATTTTCTGTCTAGTTTTCTCATCTATAATAAAAGCCTCATTGAAACCTGTTTTTATCCCATAATAAATATTTACATCCCAATCTTTTAGTGGAGTTCCTATTTTTTCAATTTTTTCTTTTATATCTAAATCTTCAAAAGTCCAAACTTCAGATAATAATTTTTCCTGTGGAAATTCAAAGCCTTTTTCTTTGCAATAATCATAAAGACTTTTTTCTTTATTAAAATCATTCCCTATCGAACAGATATGAATTTTATTACTAATTGGTTTTTCCTTTTCTCCGATAACTATAACAGTGTCAACTGTTGCACTTTCAAAAACTCTAAAACCACCAAAATCTATTATATTTTTCAACTTTGTATTTTTCTTTAAAAACTTTCTTAACTGCTTACCATACTTAGCCCTCATAAATTTGTTAGATGTAATAAAAGAAAAAATACCTTTTTTTGCCAATATCTGATAACTTTTTTCATAGAAGTAAACATATAAATCAGCAATGCTATTATAAACCTGATAACCTACCGCTTTAAATTTTGGTTTATCTTCTTTAATCTTTTCCTGTCTTATATATGGTGGATTAGCTATAACAATATCAAAACCGCCTTTTTTTATGAAAACTTCAGAAAAATTTAAATGCCATAAGAAAAAGTTTTTATTACAACCTCTAAAATCTAATTTCCGTTTATATTTTTCTATTTCCTCTAATAACAATCTTAATTTATCAACTTCTTTTTTATCATTTTTAGAAAAATCTCTGCCATTATATTTGTTAATCAATCTCCTTAATTTATTTTCTGCTTTTTCTTCCTCTTCATTTAACTTCTTTAAAACAAACTCCTTTAATTTTTTATCTATTTTTTCCTTTAATTGCTTTTTCTTTTCTGGATTATACTGATTAAAAAGTTTATGTTGTAGCTCTATTAGTTCTTTAAAAGATTTTTCTGTATCATTACCTAGCAAAGATAAACTAACCTTTTGTTTTGACTTATTCGTTAAAGATTTTAATTTTTTATCTAAATTTCTTATTTCCTTTTCTAAATTTTTAACTTCTTTATCTTGTTTTCCTTTTTCTAAAACTAAATTATAAAATTTCTCTCTTTTTTCCAAAATTTCTTTTCTTAAAATCTCTATTTCAGAAACATTGTCTTTCTTATATTCACTTTCTACAGATAAAGAAACTACTTCATCACCTATAACTAACTCTTCTAAAAGAGAGTTCCCACACATTATTTTATAATCAAGATTTGGTAAAGGTTCTATTTTATATGGATTTTCCTCATCAACTACCAAAGAAAGCCATAATCTTAACTTTGCTATTTCTACAGCCCCTATATCAATATCAACTCCATAAATACTGTTTTCTATAGCCTCTTTTTTAAGTTGATAAAGGTTTAAATTATCATTTAATAAACTCCTAGCCCTTATTATTTCATACAGAACACCTACTAAAAAAGCTCCACTACCGCAGGCAGGGTCAACAACCTTTAAATTTTTAAGCTCATTATCTATAGCTTTAGCATTTTTCTTTATACTTTCTGGTAAATCCTCAAATTTATCTACTGTAAAAATCTGTCTTATATCTTCAACTGGTAAATTTAATTTATCTGATAAGTAGTAAATAATACTCTGTTGAGACATATAATGAACAATTTCTCTTGGAGTATAAAAAGCTCCTAATCCTTTCCTTTCGTTCTCTGCAATTAGATTTTCAAAAACTTTTCCTAACATTTCAGGGTCAACTGCAACCTCTTTCTCTAATGGCTCATCTTCCTTAACTGTAAAGTTATACCTATCAAAAATATCTAATATTCCATTCTCATTTTCATTTGAAAAAATTTCGTCATCTATATAAACAGGAATATTTTTATAATCGTAAATAGGCTCAAATAATCCACCATTTAGAAATGGTATTCTACATTTAAAAGTTTCAGACCAATCTGGTATCATCTGATTTTCTCTTGGGTTATTTAGAGTTTCATAAAAAAGTGGTATCAGATAATCTAAATAGTAGTTTTTATTTTCTTTTTTTGCCTTTTCAAAAAGATTTCTCAAAAATTTTCTATCACCTTCACCGTAAGTTTTATTTTCTGGAACACCAAGCCAACCTTTCTTTTGTAAAAAGTAAAGAAATACAAGTTGACCTAACAGTTTTTTAGCGAAGTCTTCAATTGAATAACCATTTTGTTTTAAATTTTCTATTAGCTTTAAGTTGGCTTTTTGGTTTTCTATATGCTCTTTTAATTTCAAATAAAGATTTCTGTAATGTTTGAAAAACTCATCGGTTAATTTTTCTACACTAAAGGCATCTTTTAATTTCTCAAATGTAATATAACCATTTTCTCTATAGTATTGAATTAACTCCCAAAGCTGTTTTGAAGGAGTATAAGACGGTTCATCTTCACCAACTAGATAAGAAAATCTTTTGTATGGACTATCTTTTCTTTTTAATTCTCCTTTTTCTTCGTAAAAATATTCTGTATAGAAGAGAGATATTCTCCAGTTTTTACAGTTATCACAGTAAAAAGAGACTAGAGCTATATCAGAGCCTTTATTATTTAAAAACTTAATAACCTGTTGGTGATGATACTTTCTGACATTCTCAAGTTGCCTTTCACTTTCGACTTTAATAGATAGAAAAACAATTTCTTTTTCATCTAAATCTGTTTCTCCTAATATTTTAAAGTTTTTATATTCATAATCTTCATAAGGATAACCATTTTCAAAAGGTTGAGAGCCAAATATTTCTTTTAAAAACTGCTTATAATTCTCTTCACTATATCTTCTTTCCAGTAATTTTTCCCTTAAATCTTCAGGACTATTTATTACTATCATTTTTAGCAACTTACCTGTAAAAATTTATAGCTCTATTTTTATTTTACGAAAAAATTGAAAATTTTGATTTAAAATTTCGGATTGATTTATACTTCCTCAGGTTTAGGGCATTTAATATATTTTTTCAAATCTCTAATATATATTGCAAAAGAACTACAATCACCAATGTGAATATTTTTTAAATTTTTAAAAGTATTCCCTAAAAATATTATTATATTTCTTTTGTTTATATCTAATATTTTTGACTTGTATTCAGAAATCATACTTTCTATTTCAAAATCTATATCATATTTCTTTTCCTCTTCTATACTCTTTGAGGTAGTAAATTTAAATTTTCTTTTTCTTTTTAACAGGTAAATAAAATCTCTTAAATCTTTTTCAAAAGGAATATTAATATTACGTCTTATATCCACAATGATATAAAAAGAGCATAAATTCTTGTCAAATCCTCTAATATATTCTTTTAAATTTAGATTATTTTCAATTAGATTTTTACTGTCCTTTATTTTTGATAAAATTTCCTTTTTTAAAGGATTAAGAAGCTTTTTATCTTTATTTAAGTCTTTATCAATTTTTTCTATAATTACATCAAAACTATATTTAGATTTAGTTAATACATCTTTTATAAAAATATCAAATTCTCTTGTATGTGGATGAAAATATTCAATAAATAAAATTCTTCCAGTAAAAATGATAAAACTATCAAAAGACTTTCCTTGAAATTTTTCTAATTCTTTAATTTCATCTAAAGAATAAACTCTAATATTATTAAATATAATATCGTTTCTACAAGGAAAATCTTCTAATCCGTTAAAATAATATATACAATTCCTATATTTTCTTTTTAATACTTTGCAAAATTCATTTAACGAATTCTCTATACTCAATATGGTAAATCCTCCATACTCTCTAAAGGCTCTATAAGAGATGCAAATATCTTATTTAGTTCAAAATCAACTAATTGAATAGTAGAGTTTCCCTCTTTTTCTTCTGCAAAGTAAAAATGAATATTATCAATGACTTTATATTTATTCCCATAGTATCTAATAGCTTGTATAAAATCTGGACTATGTGAGTTTATTAAAATATAACAATCAAAATATTTATGAAGTTTAACTAATATCTCTGCATATCTTAATTGCCATTTGGGGTGTAAATGGACTTCTGGTTCATCAAATATTAACATATGAGTATTGTCTTGAAGCCATCCATTTTTTAACAATAGATATATTATTCCGAAAGATTTTACTCCAGAGGCTACATTTATAGGATAAAACGTTTTTCCATTTTCAATATATATTATATCTTCTTCTTCTACTTCAAACTTACCACCAATTACTTTTTCTATTTCATCTATAAAGTTTTTTACATCATCATTTATTTCTAGGTTAAGTTGTATTCTTAATTTTTTTACTATATCTTCCTCTATATATGGTATATAAATTCTCCTTTGTATCCTTGGGCTTAAATATTTCAAACTATCAAACAGTCTTATTTTGTTTAAAACAAGCGGACTTTCTATATATGAAATCTCTTTTATTTTTGGTTCTTCCTCACATTTAAATTTTACACATTTATTATTTTTAACTTCTATATCAAAAATTTTTTTGTTTTTCTCTAAAATGGTTATTTGAGATATTTCTTTCATATTTACATTGGAAAATTGCCCTCTAAAGTTTTTTCTTATTTGAAAATTTAAACTATTTTCTAAATTTCCTAAATTCTTCTGTTTTTTAGGAAGAATATCGTTTTTTAGTTCTTCTTCTATCTTTCTTAAATCTTTTATGTATCTTTCAAGATGTCTTCTTTTATATTTATCTAGCGTATTTACATACTTATTTAATTCATTTAATAATAAATTTATATTATTTTGTATATTAGATATTCTTTTTATGTTTACATCATCTTCATATCTTAAAAACCTTATATCTTCCATTAAATTGTCCAAAAGTTTTGATATATTTCTAGGAAGTCTTCTTCTTATTAGAAACCATAGAATTTTGTCTAAATCCATTAATAAGTTGTCAAATTCCTTTTTTTCTATGTAAGCAAATTCTTCTGCTTCCTGATACGCTTTTATGACGCTGAATAGTGTTTTACTAATTGTGCTTTTTCCTGTGCTATTTTCACCACCTATTACAGTAATACCATCTATGATTAAATCTACTTCCTTAAATTTCCCAACATTTTTTAATAATAATCTCATAGCTAATTCCTATAAATTTAATCCAAAAATATTATTGCTATAAACTAATA
>QNZF01000008.1 GCA_003978485.1 Persephonella sp. | reverse complement strand
AAGCATGCTCTACAGTTTGGGTAGATGTGTAGTAGTGTGTTCCTGTACAAACACCGCATATTCTCATTGCTAAAAGTGGGACATCCCTTGGGTCTCTCCCTTTCATTATTATTTCTATTCCTCTCCACATTGTAGAAGAGCTGTAGGCATCAATTATTGTGTTGTTGTCATCTAAAATAGCCTCTATTCTTAAATGTCCTTCAATTCTTGTAATAGGGTCAACTACAACATGTTTTCCCATATCCTAAACCTCCTATTGTTCCTCTTTTTCTTCTTTTTTACCTGCTATAGCACTTGCTACAGCGTGAACACCAATACCTATTGCTGTAGCTGTTAAAATTCCTAAACCTACCTCGTCTACAGTTGCCTCAACACCGTTTAATCCCGGTGGTTGAATATCACTATCAGCAAGGGGTCTCTCAGTTGCATACTTGTCCCAGAAATCTGGTTCAGAACAACCTATACAACCTCTACCAACACCGATAGGCCAGTTTGTTCCTTCGTTGTATCTAACTATAGAACAGTTATTGAATGTGAAAGGTCCTTTACATCCCATTTTGTATAAACAGAAGTTATTTTTAGCTCCTTCGTCTCCCCATTCCTCAACAAACTCCCCGGCATCAAAGTGTGCCCTTCTTTCACAGTTATCGTGAATTCTGTATCCGAATGCAAATTTTGGTCTCAATAAGCTGTCAAGCTCTGGGAGTTCACCTGTAAGGATATAATGGATAACAACTCCTGTAATATTTGCAGGATTTGCAGGACAGGCTGGGATATTAACTATAGGTTTTCCTTTCACAACATCCATAACTCCAACTGCACCTGTAGGATTTGGATATGCTGCTGGGACACCTCCAAAACATGCACACGCTCCAACAGCTATTACTGCTGCAGCATGGTCTGCAAGCTCCTTCACATGTTCAACACCTGTTTTTGGATGTCTTCCAATTGTAAATGCTTCAGGCATACCTACTGGAATTGACCCTTCAACGAATAACAGGTATTTACCATCAAAATCTTTTACAGCTTTTTTTAGATTTTCTTCTGCCTGGTCTCCAGCGGCAGCCATAATAACTTCTTGATACTCAACAGATAGATATTCAAGAATAAGCTCATCAACTGTAGGGGATGCACTTCTTAAAAGGGCTTCAGTGTTTCCTGCACAGTCCTGAATGTTTATCCAGATAATAGGCACTCTGTTCATAACTTCTGCCGCTTCAGCTACCAATGGCTCAAATGAAGGCGGTAGCATTAACATTGCTGTTGTTGCAGAAACCCATTTTAAAAAATCCCTTCTTGATAAATCCCATGTGGACAGGTATTCGCTAAACTTCAGTTCTGCTTCTCTAACAGGTTGTTGAGACCTGAGCTCTTCAAGGCGTTTTTTCATCTTTTTGTAGAGATTATCGTAATACTCTTTGCCTCTGTTGGTATTTATATAGTTGGTTGGTTTGGTGAACAGGGAACGGAGATGTTCTCTATCTAAAAAATTCATTTTGACCCTCCAGTTAATGAATGAATATTCATTATAATAATGATTTATAAAATTTTCTATGTCAAGAACGGAAAGAAAATAGGATATAATTCTGAAAGTATCCTATATTTAGAGTGTTTGATTGAATGGAAATATTATTTGATTGGAATATAAAAGAAAAACCTGAAAATTTTATCGTTAAAGAAGTGGGAGAACACCCTTTAAATGAAAAAGGTAAATATCATCTTTATCTACTTATAAAAAGAAATATGAATACTAAGGAAATAACTGCACCGTATAGGTTATGGTATGCAGGTCTAAAAGATAAAAATGCATTAACCTTCCAATATGTATCATCTGATAAATATTTAGGTGAATTAGTGAAGGAAAGAATAGATAAAGAAACATTTTTTATAATGCAGTATTTAGGAAGGATTAAAAGAAGGGTAAAGATAGGATATTTAAAAGGTAATAAATTTTCTGTAAAGATAAAAGACATAGATATTGAACCTAAGGATTGGTTTATTAATTATTACGATTTACAGAGAATAGAGAAAAATTTAAGGAAAGGAAAGGAAATTATCACAAATTTATCTTTAAATTCGGAAAGAAAAAAGTTAAGATGGCTTGAGAATTTTTATGTTGAAGCTTATTTAAGTTATCTATGGAATAAGTCTTTAGAGCTTTATTTAAATAAATTTTTTGATGGTTATTATATAAAGGAAAAGCTATTTAGATTTTTTATTCCCTATACAAATTTTGAAAATATGTTTAATTTAATACAAAAATTTTGGCCTATCCTTGGTTATAAAACTAAATTTAATGAACTGGAAAAAAGTATTTATGAAAAGATTTTAAAGGATGAAGGTTTAGATTTTGAATTATTAAATAAAAAATTATATCTTTTAAAAATAAAAGGTGATTACAGAAAAACATTTTTAAAAGTTGACGATTTAAAAATCAATTTTGACAGAATAGAGTTTTTTCTACCTAAAGGTGCATATGCAACAATGTATTTAAAACATATTTATAAAAAAGCTAAAGATTAATATTTCTTCCTTAAATAAAAAATTTTTGATAGTATTTATAAAGTTTAAGAATAAAGTATAAAGGGATTTAATGTTATCAGAGAGTATTAAATTAAATTTAAGGGAAGATTTTGAAAAAAGTTTAAAAGATAAGGTTAATCTGATATTTAAAGGTAAAGGAGATAAACTATCTAAAAAAGTTGAAGATTTATTAAAGGAATTATCTAACCTATCAGACAAAATAGAGTTTATTTATTCAGACAGTTTAGAATGTTTAGATTACCCATGTGTATCTATTGGAAAAGATGGTAAAGAAACGAGAATAAAGTATATGGGAAGTATAGAAGGTGGAGAGTTCAAAAATTTTATAGATGCTATAAAGTTAGTGTCTACGGAAGGTATAGATTTAGATGATAGAACTTTGGAATTTATAAAGGAGATAAACAAACCTGTTGATATAAAAATTTTTATAACTTTATCCTGTGGTTGGTGTCCACCTATGGTTTTAAAATGTTATAACTTTGCTTTAGCATCAAACTTTATAACTGCAACGGCTATTGAATGTTTTTCTTTTCCAGAAATTGCAAATAAATATTCTGTAATTACTGTTCCAAAAGTTGTTATTAACGATAAGAAGGAATTGATAGGTTATAAATCTGAAAATGAGATATTAGGTTCAATACTTGCAAGTATTACTTAAAATGGAGTTATAGGTGAAGAGAATAGGTGTCTTAGGTTCAACAGGTTCAATTGGCACACAAACGTTAGATGTAGCTAGAATTCATAAAGATAAAATAAAGGTAGAACTTTTATCTGCTTCCAAGGTTTCAGACAAGCTTTTAGAACAGATTAGAGAGTTTAAACCTAAATATGTTTATGTTTGCGAACAGAATAAAGATATAGACGGAGTTAAAGTTTTAAGTGGTGAAGAAGGTTTAAAAGAATTAGTAGAGTTGGATATTGATTTGTATATAAACGGTATATCAGGGATTGCAGGAATTAAACCGACTTATTATCTCTTACAGAAGAATAGAAATTTAGCTACAGCAAACAAAGAAGCAATTATATGTTTAGGTGAAGTGTTAGGAAATAAATATAAAAATATTATTCCTATTGATAGTGAACATTCTGCAATATTCCAATGTATGTTCTCTGGAAGAAGGGAAGATATAAAAAAAATTATTCTAACTGCTTCAGGTGGTCCATTTTTAAATTTACCTTTAGATGAGTTTAAAAATATAACAGTTGAACAGGCTTTAAATCATCCTAAATGGAAAATGGGAAGAAAAGTGACTATTGATAGTGCGACATTAATGAATAAAGGATTAGAAGTAATAGAAGCCCACTACTTATTTAATCTTCCTTACAAGAAAATAGATGTTGTAATACATCCTGATAGTATCATTCACGGTTTGATACAGTTTAACGACAATAGTATTATTGCAAATATATCAAGTCCTGATATGAGAATTCCAATAAGTTATGCAATTTCTTTTCCTGAAAGATGGTTTAACGGAAGTGATGAATTAGATTTAACTGATATAGGAAAACTTGAGTTTTTTAAACCTGATTATAAAAAGTTTCCTTTATTAAAACTAGCTTATTATGTAGGTGAAAAAGCTGGAGCTTATCCAATTATTTTAACTGTTTCAGACGAGATAGCGGTTAATATGTTTTTGGAAGGTAAAATAAAGTTTACAGATATATATAGATTAATACAGACAGTTATTGAAAATTTAGATTTTGAAACGCCAAAAAATCTTAACGATGTTTTAAATATAATTGAAGAAACAGAAAGATTTATAAAAAATCTAAAATTAAACTAGATTAGGTTTTGGATATGGATAAATGTAGGATAGATACGGAAACATTTTTAAAAATTATGGAGATTTTGGAAGATGAGTTCGAAAAGTGGAAAGCTCCAGTTGTGTCGTTAATGGAAAAGAGGGATAAAAGAACACCTTTTCAGATTTTAATATCTACAATAATCAGTGCTAGAACTAAAGACGAAGTTACAGCTAAAGCTTCTAAAAATCTGTTTAAACTTGCGGATAATCCAAAGGATATGCTTAAGCTTTCAGAGAAAGATATTGCTAAGGCTATATATCCTGCAGGATTTTACAGAAATAAGGCTAAGGTTATAAAGGAAGTTGCAAAGGATATTATAGAAAAGTATGACGGAAAAGTACCTGACAATCTTGATGATTTATTAAAGCTAAAAGGTGTAGGTAGAAAAACTGCAAATCTAGTTTTAGCTTTGTCCTTTAAAAAGCCTGCAATATGCGTTGATACACATGTTCATCGTATAACAAACAGATTGGGATTTGTAGATAGTAAAAATCCAGAGGAAACAGAGAGGCAACTTATGGAGAAAGTTCCTATAGAGTACTGGAATAAAATAAACGATTTATTTGTTGCTTTTGGTCAAACGATTTGTAAACCCATAAAGCCTAAATGCAATATTTGTCCAATAACTCAATATTGTTGTTATTACAAAGAAAATCTAAATAAAATTGATTAAGAAAAAATTTAATTCTCTTCTATCCCGCTATATACAGGCAAAACAAATCTTATGAAGACATTTCAATTAGTTCAAAATTTATGATTTCAGATACTTTTAAAGTTGTATTCATACTTCTAAATTTTTGTATATATCTCTTCTTTTTCCAATTCCAAGAATTATCAATTTATCATCTTGAACTTCAAAAATTGCTCTTATTTTTCTCAATATTATAATAATAATGATTATCATATCCTTGTAGTTTTTTTACTTTTCTGGTTCTTTATACATAGAGGGGCTAATCTATTTCGGTACTGGTATAAAAGTTTAGAAAAAATACCTGTAATTAAATTAGCCAGTAAAAAGGTAAAATAATAGCTACAAAAGAGAAATTCTCTAAAAAACCTATGTGGAATTTTCCCCAAAATTTCTGGATAAAACTGTTTTGAAAGTACAATTATTATTTTTCAAACACCGTTTTAAAAATTTTTAAATTTTTCACCAAATTCTAGTAAAATGTTTATAAATGGATAAGCAAATTATGTGAGGAGGTATAAATTTATGAAAGTTCACGAGCATCAGGCTAAGGAGATATTTAGAAAGTATGGTTTACCTGTCCCTGAAGGTTATCCAGCATTTACAGTAAAAGAGGCTGTAGAGATAGCAGAAAGATTTGGAAAATTTCCATTAGTCGTTAAAGCACAAATTCACGCAGGTGGTAGAGGCAAAGCAGGTGGAGTTAAAGTTGTAAAAAGTATAGATGAATTGGAAAACTATGTATCAAGCATTTTAGGAAAAAAATTAGCAACATTCCAAACAGGTCCTGAAGGTTTACCTGTAAGCAGAGTTTATATTGAAGAAGCAACAAATATAGATAAGGAATATTATGTATCAATAACTTTAGACAGAAGTAAATCTAAACTTGTTCTAATGGCTTCTGCTGAAGGTGGAATGGAAATAGAGGAAGTAGCGGCTAAAAATCCTGATGCTATTATAAAAGTTGAAATAGACCCTTTCTTAGGATTAAAAAGCTATCAAGCTAGGGAAGTAGCTTTACAACTAGGTTTTACAGGAAAACTAATAAACAAAGTAGCTTCCGTATTACTAAAACTATACGAAGTTTACATTAAAGAGGATGCATCACTTGTTGAGATAAACCCATTAGTTCTAACAAAAGAAGGAAATATAGTTGTATTGGACGCTAAAGTTGATTTTGATGATAATGCCCTATACAGACATCCTGAAATTATGGAGATGGAAGACCCAACTCAAGAAAGTGAGTTAGAAGTTGAAGCTAAAAAGTATAATCTAAACTACATAAAATTGGACGGAAATATAGCTTGTATGGTTAATGGTGCAGGTTTAGCAATGGCTACAATGGATACTATAAAGCTTGCAGGTGGAGAGCCAGCTAACTTCTTAGATGTTGGTGGTTCTGCTAATGCTGAACAGATAGCAAATGCATTTAAAATAATTCTTTCAGACCCTAATGTTAAAGCTATATTCATAAACATCTTTGGTGGAATTTTAAGATGTGATAGATTGGCGGAAGGTATTATTAAAGCTTCTGAAGAGGTTAAACCTCACGTTCCAATCGTAGTAAGAATGGAAGGAACAAATGTTGAATTAGGAAAGAAAATGTTAAATGAAAGTGGATTAAATTTAATAACTGCTGATACTATGTGGGAGGGAGCTTTAAAGGCTGTAGAAGTTGCTAATAAGCAGTAAAAAGGTATAAAAATAGATGGGAATAACTGAAAAATATCTTCCTTACTATACGGTTAAAGATTGGAAAAACTGGGATGGAGATTGGGAGTTAATTGAGGGTATTCCTTATGCCCTTGCTTCTACTTCTATAGAGCATCAGAGAGTTGTTGCTAAATTGCTTGTTGCTATAAATCAGGAATTAGAAAAATGCAAAAATAATAGATGTGAAGTATTACCAGATATTGATTACTACATTTCTGAAGATACAGTTGTTAGACCAGATGTTTTAGTTGTATGTGAATATATAACTGAGAAACTTACAGTTCCACCTACCATAATATTTGAAGTTATTTCTCCATCCTCCATAAAAATGGATGAGCATATAAAGTTTGAGTTATACCAGCAGGAAGGGGTTAAATACTATGTGTTAATTTATCCTTTTAAAGATAGAAAACACATAAAAGTTTACGAACTTAAGGATTATAGCTATAAAAAGGTTTTTGAAACTGTGAAGGAAAGTTTTTTATTCCATTTAAAAAATTGTGATTTAAAGGTAGATTTTTCAAAAATATGGAAATAAAAAAGGAGGTTAAATAAATGGCAGTATTAGTTAATAAAGACACAAAAGTGATAGTTCAAGGAATAACAGGGAGAGAAGGAAGCTTTCACGCTACACAATGTAAAGCTTACGGTACACAAGTTGTAGGTGGAGTAACTCCGGGAAAAGGTGGACAGGAGGTTGAGGGAATACCTGTATTCAACTCTGTTCAAGAGGCAGTAAAAAACACAGGAGCGGACTGTTCTTTAATATTTGTCCCACCACCATTTGCGGCAGACGCGATAGTTGAAGCGGCAGATAACGGGATAAAAACTATTATCTGTATAACTGAAGGAATACCTGTTAATGATATGATACCAGTAAAAAATTATTTAAAAACTTATTATCCTGATACAGTTTTAATAGGACCAAACTGTCCGGGAGTTATTACTCCAGAAGAGGCTAAAATAGGAATTATGCCCGGTCACATCTTTAAAAGAGGAAAAGTTGGAATAGTTTCAAGGTCAGGGACATTAACATATGAGGCGGCTTATCAGCTAACACAGAGAGGAATAGGACAGTCAACAGCTGTTGGTATAGGTGGAGACCCTGTACCGGGTACAGTCTTTGCAGATGTTTTAAAATGGTTTCAAGATGACCCTGAGACAGAGGCTATCGTGTTAATAGGTGAGATTGGGGGAACGGCAGAAGAAGAAGCGGCAGAGTTTATTAAGGAGTATGTAAACAAACCTGTTATAGCGTATATTGCAGGTGTTACAGCACCACCGGGTAAAAGAATGGGACACGCAGGAGCTATAATATCAGGTGGAAAAGGGACTGCAGACGAAAAGTATAGAGCATTAGAAAATGCAGGAGCTATAACAGTTAAAAATCCTTCTATTATAGGCGAAACTGTAGAGAAAGCATTAAAAGGAGAATTATAAAAATAATTCCTTCCCCTTTTTTTCTTTGGGGAAGGTTTTAAAATTTTAAGGGGTTGAGAATGGAAAAAAAATTACCTTATGTAGCTTTAGCATTAAGTGATGAGGATTTTGATAGTAAACTACAGGAAGCTTTTTACAGAGGAATAGACATAATAGAGTTTAGAGTTGATTTATTGGAAAATTTGGAAATTGATTATATAAGAAAACATTTAAGAAAAATAAAAGAAAAAGATATAGATGTAATATTAACCATTAGAGCAAAATGGGAAGGTGGAGGTCATGAAATAGATGATAATTATAGATTTAACATTTATAAGGAATGTATAGATTTAGTAGATTATTTAGATATAGAATTATCCTCTAATAATCTGTTAGGTGATATTGTAGAGTTAGGTAATAAAAATAAAAAAAATGTAATTATTTCATTTCATGATTTCGAAAAAACACCATCTGAAGAAGTTTTACAGGGATTAATTGATAAATGTTTTAAATACGGAGCTGATATATCTAAAATAGCAACAAAAGTCAATACTGAAGATGATGTGGCAAAGTTATTATCAATATCATACAAAAATAAAAAGTTAGGTAGGAGACTTATAACTATCGGTATGGGAGAGTTAGGAAAGATAACTAGAGTAGCAGGTTATTTCTTTGGTTCAATAATAACATATACTTACATAGGTAAATCTGTTGCACCGGGACAGATAGAAATCAACAAGCTATTTGAAGAGTTAAGATTTTACGGAATTAAGTAAAGAGGTTTAAAATGGCAAAAATAATTAAGTTTAATCCACAAAACAACGATAACAGTCAAGATAACTTAGAAAACGGTACAGTAAAAGAAGAAAAAAGAGTAAAGACAGATATAAAAAGTATAACAGAAGATGATATAAATTTTTTAGAGTTAGTAGCAAAAGGAATAGAAGAGCATGTCCTTTATTATTTTGCAGTAAAAGAGGTCTTGGGAATAGAGTTTTTACATAAAATAAATGAAAAAGGTGAGATTGGAGTTATAGGTGTTTTAGCTTACGAGCATAAGAGAAGAGAAGGTTCATTTGTCGCAGAATTTATAGCAAAAGGATATTTTGACAAAAAGAGTAGTAAAGTTGTTATAACAGAATTAGCCTTTAAACAGGGTGAACCACAGTTGTATCAGTCCATCTCAAAAACATTAAAAGCAAAAAAAATATTACCAGAAATTAATTAAGGAGAATTAAAATGGCTTTACCAAGTTTAAGAATTGGACAGTATGAGATAGAATTTCCAATTATTCAAGGTGGTATGGGTGTAGGTATCTCTTGGGAAAATTTAGCAGGGAATGTTTCCAAAAATGGAGGTTTAGGTGTAGTTTCAGCTGTTGGAACAGGATATAGACATCCTAACTACGTCCGATTAAAAGATGGAAGACCAATAGGTAGTAAGTATATACATAATAGAGAGGCTCTACAGAGAATTATAAGAGATGCTAAGGAGATAGCAGGAGGAGAAAAAGCTGTAATAGGTGTTAACATACTTTACGCCATTACAGATTACGGTAGAGTTGTAAGAGATGCGATAGAAGGCGGTGCTAATATAATAATTACAGGAGCAGGTTTACCATTACAACTACCAAAGTATGCCCCTGAACCACATGTTGCGTTAGTTCCCATCGTATCATCTGCCAGAGCTTTAAGAGTAATATGTAAGCATTGGAAGAGAAAATATAACCGTTTACCTGATGCTGTTGTTGTGGAAGGTCCAAAATCCGGAGGACATCAAGGGATACCGTATGAAGACTGCTTTAAACCTGAATACCAGTTAGAAAATTTAGTTCCTGAAGTAATAAAAGAAAGGGATAAATGGGGAGATTTTCCAGTGATAGCGGCAGGTGGAATATGGGATAAAAAAGATATAGAGTATTATCTGTCTTTAGGTGCGGCAGGTGTTCAAATGGGAACTAGATTTGTTGGTACTTATGAGTGTGATGCTTCTCCAGAATTTAAAAAAGTTATAATCAACGCAAAGAAAGAGGATATACAACTTATTAAATCTCCTGTTGGATATCCTGCAAGGGGAATTATTACAAAACTTATAAAAGATATAGAGAAAGGTACTGCCCCTAAAGTTAAATGTGTATCTAACTGTGTTGTTCCATGTAATCACGGAGAGGAAGCAAAAAAAGTTGGATTTTGTATAGCAGATAGATTGGGGGATGCATATCTTGGAAGAACAGAGACAGGTTTATTCTTCAGTGGCTCTAATGGATATAGAATAAAAAGATTGGTATCTGTAAAAGATTTAATGAGAGAGTTAACGGAAGGTATTCCATCAGGTCAGGAAATACCAGAAGAAAAAGAGGTTAAAACTATATAAACCCTCTTTCTCTTTCCTTTAATTATCTTAAAATCTAGCTGATTAAAGTTATAGCCAAAAAAACTTTTTTAATTTAATCTAAGTAATAAAAAGCTAAAAGATGAGGTCTTGGTTATGTTTTTTGTAGAACAAAAAGAAAGAATAGAAGTTCCTGAAAATATTAAAAGAATTTTAAAAAAGGAGCTTGGAGAACATAAAGTTTTAGATGATGATATGGATAGACTTTTATATTCATATGACGCAACTAGAATAAAAATGATGCCTTCTGTTGTTGTTATCCCAGAAAGCCAAGAGGAAGTTCAAAAAGTTGTTAAAATTTGTTATCAGGAGGGTATTCCTATAACTCCAAGGGGGGCAGGTTCAGGATATACAGGAGGAGCGTTAGCAGTTAAAGGAGGTGTTCTAGTATCCTTTGAAAAAATGGATAAGATTTTAGAAATAGATGAAGAAAACGCTATAGCCAGAGTTCAACCGGGAGTTATAACATACAGACTTCAACAAGCTGTAGAGAAAAAAGGACTATTCTATCCACCTGACCCAGCCAGTTATAAATTTTGCACAATAGGAGGTAATGTTGCAGAGAATGCAGGCGGTCCGAGATGCGTAAAGTATGGTGTAACCCGTGAGTATGTAATGGAATTAACCACTGTAATAAACACTGGAGAAACAATACATACAGGTAGACCAACATTAAAAGATGTTGCCGGTTATGATATAACAAGACTATTAATAGGAAGTGAAGGGACATTAGGTTTATTTACAGAAATTACATTAAAACTTATTCCTAAACCTAAAGCTTCAAAAACTGTAAAAGCTATCTTTCAAGATATAGCGGCAGTAGGTAAAACAGTTAAGGATATATTTAAAGCTGGAATATCACCTTCAGCTTTAGAATTTATGGATAAACTGGCTATTAATGCAGTAGAGGATTTTGGACATTTTGGATTACCGAGAGATGCGGAAGTATTACTTTTAATAGAGGTTGATGGACATCCTTTAGCATTGGAAGAGGAGATAAAGGAGGTTGCTAGAATATGCGAAATGAACGGTGCAACAGTTGAAGTGGCTCAAACAGAACAGGAAGCTAACAAGTTATGGGAAGCTAGAAGAAGTTTATCCCCTGCAGTTTCAAAACTTGGAAGGGTTAAGATAAACGAAGATATAGTATTCCCAAGAAGTTATCTACCAGAAGCTTTACCAGAGCTTAGGGAGATAGGAAGAAAGTATAATCTAAAGATGGTGAATTTTGGACATATTGGAGATGGAAATGTCCACGCAAACTTTATGATTAGCGGACTTGACAAGGATGAATTAGCTAGAGTTGAGAAGGCAGTAGAAGAAGTTTTTGATTTAGCGATAAGATACGGTGGTTCTATAACAGGTGAACATGGAGTGGGAATAACAAAGGCAAACTTTATGAAAAAAATGTTTAAACCTCAAGAAATGGATATAATGAGGGGGATAAAGAAGGTATTTGACCCTCAAAATTTAATTAATCCCGAAAAGATGGGATTATAGAAATTTCTTCTTTCTCACTCTTTTTTATTCTTTTTATCAGCTAATCTATAAATCTTTAATAA
>QNZF01000048.1 GCA_003978485.1 Persephonella sp. | reverse complement strand
AATTTTACCTTTAATCGGTTTAATAAAACCTAAGATTGTTTTTAATAAAGTTGTTTTACCACTACCATTAGGACCTACGATAGCTACAATCTCTCCTTTCTTTACACTAAAGTTAATATCTTCCAAAATAACCTTCTTTCCAAATTTTACAGTAAGATTTTCAACTTTTAATACGGTATCCATAAAATTTAATTCTCCAATTATAAAACTTCACTTTTTAGAAAAGATAGATTAGCTTATTATAATATTGTTTTTAATTTTTAATGAATAGGATAAGGGGATAAACTTGAATTTGAAAAAAGATGTAAAGATAAAACTTATTGTAGCTTTTATCATCATCGTAGCTTCAATATATCTAGCTTTAACTAAACCTATAAAATTAGGATTAGATTTACAAGGTGGAATAAGTATAGTTTTAGAGACTGATATAGATACAGTATTAAAGAATAAGTATAAACAAATTGGTAGTGAAATACAGGAGATTTTAAAAAATAAAAATATAGATGTTTTAGACTTAAAAGTTAGCAAAGACGGATTGGTTATAACTCTGTTAGATAACTCAAAAATAGAGGAAGCTAAAAATATAATCCTTTCCAAGTACAAAAATCTGTTTAATCTTAAAGTATCTCAAGATAACATTATACTGACATTTTCTAAAGCCTATCTGGAAAATCTTAAAAAGGATGTGGTTAATAGAACGATAGAAGTATTAAGAAGAAGGATTGATGAATTTGGAACATTAAATCCAAATATAGCCAAGTTAGGAGATAAAAGAATTCTCGTTGAATTACCGGGAGTTGTTGACCCAGAGAGGGCAAAGGCAATAATCGGTAAAACCGCCCAACTTGAAATACTTGAAGTTGTAGATTACGCTTTATCAAAAATAGAGTTATTAAAAAAGTATCCTGACGGATTACCTAAAGGAACAAAGATACTTGAAGGTGTTCCTAGGGATATTAACGGGCAGAAAGTCCAAGAATGGTTTTTAGTAAAAGACACACCGATAATAACAGGAGACGATTTAAAAGATGCTCAGGTTAGATTAGACCAGTATGGAAAGCCTGCAGTTGATTTTGAATTAAAATCAAGCTCTGCAGACAAATTCGGAGAAGCTACCGCCAGATTGATAGGTAAGAGGATGGCTATCGTTTTAGATAATAAAGTAATATCAGCTCCTGTAGTAAGAAGTAGAATATCTAACGCAGGTCAGATAACGGGAGATTTTACATCACAGGAAGCATCAGATTTAGCACTAGTTTTAAGGGCTGGTGCATTACCTGCTCCTGTTAAGATTTTAGAGGAGAGATTAATAGGACCAACTTTAGGAAAAGACTCTATACAAAAAACGGTAAACGCTGGTATTGTTGCCTTAATGTTGGTAGGACTGTTTATGATTTTCAGATATGCAATATCTGGCTTTATATCAATAATAGCTTTACTTATAAATGGTTTACTACTTTGGGCTGTTATAGTTGCATTTGGTATAACTCTAACTTTACCGGGAATAGCAGGTATTATTCTAAATATTGGAATGGCTGTTGATGCTAATGTCATTATTTTTGAAAGAATAAGGGAAGAGTTGAAGAGAGGAAAAACTTTAAGGGTTTCTTTAGAGGAAGGTTTTAACAGAGCTTGGGATGCAATTTTAGATGCTCAGATAACAACTCTTATAGCCGCATTCGTTTTATTCCAGTTTGGAACAGGACCATTAAAAGGCTTTGCCGCAACTCTATCAATCGGTACGATAACTTCCATTTTTACCGCAATGTTTATAACAAAACTTTTACTTGATGTGATTATCGGTGATAAGAAAACTATGAAGTATGCAATTTAAGGAGATTGTGAAATGAGAAATTTTTTAAATAAAACCCCAAATATTGATTTTATGAAATTAAAAAAGTATGGATACTTAACTTCTATTATTTTGGTTTTGTTAAGTGTGGCAATTATATATATAAAAGGATTTAATTTAGGTTTAGATTTTACAGGAGGAACATCTATACAGATTAGATTTAAAAAGCCTATAGAAATAAGTCAATTAAGGGAGGCTTTAAAAGAGGTAGATTTAGCTGACAGTGTAATACAGGAAATAGGCAAGGATAAAAGAGATTATGAGATAAGAGTGTCTTTAAAGAAAGGAAGCTCTAGGGAGATTTATAGAAAAGTTAAGACTGCCTTAGATAAAAAGTTTAAAAATCTGTACGAGATATTAAAACTTGATTATATTGGGGCTGTTATAGGTAAGGAGTTAAAGGAAGCTAGCATATACTCCATAATTGCTGTAATGGTTGCAATACTGATATATGTTGCTTACAGGTTTGAACCTGTTTTTGCAGTTGGGGCAATTGTCCCACTGTTCCACGACGCTTTGATAACTATGGGAATTTTTTCTGCATTCAGTATAGAGGTTGATTTGTCAGTTGTAGCCGCAATTTTGACGGTTTTAGGATATTCACTTAACGATACAATAATTATATTTGACAGAATTAGAGAAAATATAAGAGTAAGAGGAAAGAAAAATTTACTATCCCTAATAAATCAGAGTGTAAACGAGAATTTATCAAGAACAATTATCACTTCAGGGACAACTTTATTTTCAGTGTTAGCACTTTATCTATTCGGTGGAGAAAGTTTAAAAAATTTCTCTCTAGCTTTACTAATAGGTATAATTGTCGGTACATATTCATCAATTTATGTTGCATCTCCTATCGTAGCTGATTTGGAAAAATATTTAAGAAAAAGGTCTGTAAAAACAAAACAAGCTAGGATTTAAAAGGAGATATTTTTCCTTTGTTTTTAACTAAATTTTACATAAAATTTTGCAAATATCTTTGCAAGACAAAAGTCTAGGCTTTTCAATTAAAAAGCATAATTCTATCTTATTTAGTTTATTCTCAATGCAAATTTTTATATAACTCTGATATGGGGGATACTCACTCAAAAATTTCAAAGTAAAATCTAAGTTATACAAAGGATTATTTTCTAATTCTAAATCGGTTACTACAAAATATCTCTTTTTTATATCTTTAAATTTTTCTAAATCTTCTTTTTTTAAATCTGAAGTATTAGACCTTAATAAAACATTTAATAAAAAAAGGCTATCTTCTATTTTCTTTTCAAAATCAAATCTTTTTATTTGTTTATCTATTTTTTCCTTTGTTAATTTTTTCTGATTTTCAATAAATTTTTTGATACTTTTAAGTTCTATAAACTCTATTAGGTCATTTTCTATACAAATTTTTAATCCATCACAGGAAGAAACAGTTTGTAAGTTATGTTTTTTTACAATTTTTTCTTTTAACTTATCAAAATCTATTACTAAACATTTTTCATTCTTACAACAACTTTTTGGAATATCTTTTATAGCCTTTTCTTCCATAAAATAGTGTTTTTTACCTATCTCGTATAGTCTGTTAAGCATTCTATTCCCATACTAAATTATGAAGTGGTTTTGAAAGTTTGTAGAATATATACTGTAAAGTTTTAGCATTATTTTCCTTTTGAAAAATTTTGTTTTCTTCCGCCACATAAAAATTAACTTTATTTTCTATCCTTTCTTCTGTAGCAAATTTATTTAATGCTTGAATAAAATATGGAGAATGCGAACTAACTAAAATTTTTACTCCATACTTTGTAAAATTTATAATTAACTTTGCATATTCAACTTGCCAATTTGGATGTAGGTGGACTTCAGGTTCGTCAAATACAAGTATTCCTTTATCTGAAATATAACCATTTTCCAATAATACCTGTAATATACCAAAGCTTTTTATTCCATGTGCCACATCTATCAAAGGTATATCTATACCTTTTCTTCTAAAAACAAAATCATTACTACTTCTTCTTATAAATTCACCGTCTATAATATCCTTTATAAAATTTCTTTGTGCAGAGTGAAAGTTGGAAATATACTCTATCCTTTTTTTTATTAATTTTCCGTATAAGTCCCATAACAAATAAGGATAACTAAAGTTAAATTTTATATCCTCCTCCATTTCAACTTGAGTTTTCATTTGGAGAATAGAATTAAAAAAAGATTGTAAATCCCAAATTAAAGGAGATTGAATATAGGTTATATCTTTATAATAAAGTTTATCTTTTATTGTTAAGCTTTTTTTATCAAACTCCCATTCATTTTTATTTTTATCCCAAAAAACTTTTAAATATTTTCCATTAAATGTGATTTTAATATATGAATTTTTTGAGGAATATTGAGGATACAATTCATAACTAACTTTTAAAAAATTGTCAAAAAGTAATTCTCTTAATCTTTTAAAACCAAATTTTCTATTTTTAAAGTAATCTTTTCTCTTTTTGTAATATTTTTGACGGGCAATAAATTCTGTTTTTAATAAGGCTACTAGAGCTTTTCCTATTGTGCTTTTTCCTGTATCATTTTCACCTGCAATAACTGTCAAACCATTTAATTTTATTTTTGCATACCTTAATTTACCTATATTTTCTAATTCAAATAACAATTTAGACACCTTTTTAAAATTTATAATTTCAACTTCCTATTTTACAAAAACCTAAAACTAAATAAAAATAATTAAGAATTTTAAAACTTTATTTAGTTAAAAATTTAATGTTTAATATTAAAAATTACTATTAATAAAAGGGAGAAGAAATGAAGGAATTCATAGTTGACGTTTCCAATTACGATAGAAAGTTGATAACTACTGCTTTAGAGAGTGGAGCTGATTACGTTATTGTACCTAAAGAAAAGGAAGAGGAGGTTAAAAAGTTAGGAAAGATAGGTATTATAACAATAGATAAGGATGGTAATCTATCAGATGATTTTATTCTTATAACTATAAATAATAAAGAAGACGAGGAAAGGGCAGGAGCTTTAGCTAAAGCTGGAAAGAAGGTTATAGTAAGAACTACAGATTGGACGATTATTCCATTGGAAAACTTAATAGCTCAGTCTGAAAACATATACGCAGAGGTTAAAGATGCTGAAGAGGCTGAACTGGCTATAAATATTTTGGAGAAGGGAGTTAAGGGAGTAGTTTTAAAAACTGAAAATATTAATGAAATAAAGAAAGCTTCAAATCTATTGAAAGATAAAACTGAAAAATTAAATCTTGTTGTTGCAGAGGTTAAAAGGATAGAACCTGTAGGTATGGGAGATAGGGTTGCTGTTGATACTATTTCTCTCTTTAAAAGAGGTGAAGGAATGCTCGTTGGTAATTCTTCTGCAGGAATGATACTAGTTCACGCTGAAACAGAGGAAAGTCCTTACGTTGCATCTAGACCTTTTAGGGTTAACGCAGGGGCTGTCCATATGTACACAAGAGTACCAAATGGTAAAACGATATATTTAAGTGAAGTTGAAGCAGGTAAGGAGGTTATGGCTTACGATAAAGATGGAAATGGTAGAGCTGTTGTTGTAGGAAGGGCAAAAGTTGAAAGAAGACCTATGTTATTAATAGAGGCAGAATATGAGGGTAAAAAATTAAGTGCTATTCTCCAAAATGCAGAGACAATAAGAGTTGTTGACCCAGAAGGTAATCCAATATCTGTCGTTGAGTTAAAAGAGGGAGACAAAATATTAGGTTATGTGGAAGAAGCAGGAAGACATTTTGGTATGAAAGTGGAAGAAACTATTATTGAAAAGTAATATTATTATTAATAACTTTTGTTAAAGAGTTTTAGCTATGAATACTCAAGTTAAAGTTGGTGCTTTTATCCTTTTTATGTTAATTATAGCAGGTTATCTAGTTATAACCTTCGGTAGAGGGAATTTTGGGGGAGATTTGGCACTTTACTATGTTTACTTTGATGATGCAGGAGGTTTAAGTAAAGGAGCTGATATTCAGGTAAAAGGTGTAAAAGCGGGAAAAGTTGAAGATATAACTATAGATAAGGACGGAAAGGTAAAGGTCAAGCTTTTAATAGATAAAAGAATTCCTATATATAAAAACGCCAAGGTTTATATCCGTACTTTAGGATTGATGGGTGATAAATATGTTTATATAGACCCGGGAACTCCTGACGCAGGAAAACTGTCAGAGGGACAGCCTTTAGGAAAGGGTGAAAGATTTGCAGGTGTTGAGGAGACATTTAACAATATTAACAGGGCAGTGGAAGAGGGAGATTTAAAAGATTTAATAATCAGTTTAAGATTACTTGTTAAACATATAGACCAGTTGGTTCAGGAAAACAGAGAGAATATAAAAACGACTACTGAAAACTTTAAAGCTATATCACAGGAGTTAAGAGAGTATATACCAAGACTTGCAGATAGGATAGACAGGGTTGCTTACAACTTAGAAAGAATTACAGGAGAGAATAGACAGGATATTAGAGAATTGGTTGTAAATTTAAGGGAGTTTTCTAGGGCTTTAAGGGATAAAACACCTGCTGTTATGGATAGTGTAAAGGATACTGCAGACGAGATTAGGGAGACTGTAGCAGAGAATAGACCTGCGTTAAGAAACGCTTTAAAGAGTGCAGAGAGTATATTAGCTAAGATAGACAGAGGAGAGGGAACTTTAGGAAAGCTTGTTAATGAAGATACTCTTTACAACGACATAAGGGAAGGTGTTAACGCCTTTTCAGAACCTTTTAAAGTTGTTAAAAAATCAAATCTAGATATAAAACTTTATGCGGAGAAACATACAGGTAATAAAGACAGTAAGGCAGGTATAGCAGGGATTTTTGCTCCTAAATCTGACAGGTATATATACATAGGTGTTCTATCCAATAGCAATGGTAGAGTTTATAAAGATGAGGAAATTTATAGTAATGGAAGAACAACTGTATTAACTAAAAGAGATTATGGAATACTTTTTGATTTACAGTATGCGAGGAAAATTTTAGATTTGGATAGTAAATCAAGTATTTGGATAAGAGGCGGTTTAAAAGATAGTGGCGGAGATGTTGGATTAGATTATACTTATGGGGATAATATAGTTATAAAAACAGATTTATATAACTTTGGTAGGGATAGCGGATTTAATCAACCTGATAAACCAGAATTAGATATAGTTTTAAACTATAAATTACCTGACTATCCAATCTTTATCGGTGTAGGTGGTTCTGACCTGTTAAACGATAGATACAGAGGTGTTTATATAGGTGGTGGATTTTTATTTAGAGATAATGAATTAAAATATATTTTAGGTTCTATGCCAAAACCTTAAAAGAGAGGATTATGAAATGGGAAAATTGGAATATTTTAAAGAATTACCTTTATTTTTCGGTTTAAAAACAAATGAGTTAGAAAGAATAGCAGGATACTTCCACGAAAAAAAGTATAAAAAGGGAGAATATATATTCTTTGAGGGAGATGAAGAACCGGGTATATACATAATAGTTGATGGACTTGTAAAGCTCATAAAAGAAACTACAGATGGAAAAACAGTTATTGTAAGATTGGCTACCAAAGGTGATGTTTTTGGTTGGTTAGTTTTAAATGAGAATAAACCTTCCAGCACATACACAGCTCAAGCTCTAACTGAAACAAAAGTTTTACATATAACAAACACAGACTTTTTAAGACTTTTAACAGAGTATCCTGCTTTAGCGGTTAGAATAACCTGTGAAGCAACTAAAATGGTATTGGAAGCGTATGATAGATTAAAAAGTCTTGCCGCAGAAAAGGTTGAAGGTAGAATTGCAAGTATACTTTTAGAATTGGCTAGAAAAATAGGGAAGGAAGAAGGAGATAAAATTGTTATAAGAGCTCCTATCACAAGGCAGGATTTAGCAGAGATGACAGGGACAACTGTTGAGACCGCAATAAGAATAATGAGTAAATGGAAAAAGGAAGGATATATAAGCACAGAAAGGAATAAAATAGAAATATTGGATATAGACTTTTTAGAAGATTTAATATCTTAATTCTCCTTTTTTTATCCTCCTATTGATACCATTAACCTACGACAATCTGAAAATTGATAGCCTGACTTAATAATATTTTGGTTAGATTTTTCCTTCAGTATAACCACATTTTTTATAAACTCTTCAAGCTCTTTTTCAGATGAATTCCTAACAATATCTCTTACAGGTATTTCTTCATCAGTCCTTAAACACAGTTTTATATTACCTTCTGCAGTAAGTCTTAACTTGGAACATCCATCACAGAACGGATTTGACAGTGGAGTGATAAAGCCTATTTTTACATTAAATTTAGGTAGTTTATAAACTCTAGCCGCTCCACTTCCTATTGAGAATGTAGGAATTAACTTTCCGTAATGTTTTTCTATCTTTTCCTTTATCTCTGTTAAAAATCTAACTTTATTTAAACTCCAGTTAATCTGTTCCGCTCCAATAGGCATCATCTCTATAAATCTAATTTCAACTCCATACTTCTTTCCAAACTCTACAAAGTCAAGTATTTCATCATCGTTAACGCCTTTTATAGCAACTATATTGACCTTTACAGGCTCTAAACCTATCTTTTTTGCAACTTTGATACCTTCTAAAACATCTTCTATATTACCTTTAGTTATGGAGAAAAACTTATCAGGTTTTAAACTGTCTAAAGATATATTTATTCTGTTTAAACCTGCCCTTTTTAAACTTTCTGCATGTTTTGATAATGTTATACCATTTGTTGTTAAAGATATATCCTTTATGCCGTCTATTTCAGAGAGAAGTTTTATTAATTCATCTAAATTAGGTCTTATTAAAGGCTCTCCACCGGTAATTCTAACTTTTTCTAAGCCGAACTTGGTCATAACTCTGACAATTTTAGCTATCTCTTCATATGTTAGATATTCCTTTTTGTAAACAAATGGAGAGTTGTCAGGTCTACAGTAATAACATTTGAGATTACATTTTTCTGTTATTGATATTCTTAGATAGGATATTTTAAACATCTTCTTCTTCCTCCCGTTATATCTTATAGGAATAACGCCATAAAAAACAACAATACCTATTACCTATAACAACCCTAATTTTAACCCCTCTAAAAAACAAACAAATATGATTAAAACCTAATTTAAAACTAAGCTCTTTTCCAATCCTTTGTAAAGATAAGTTATCACATTAAGTATACTGCTAACATTACCTTTTATACTATTCTTTATAAACAAAATCTCTGAAGGCTCATTTAGAAAACTTTCCAGATTAATAAGATTATTACCTATAATATCTAAAACATTTTCATTATTTATTAAGAATTCTTCCTTAAAGAATGGTAGTTTTTCAGGTAGAGATGGAAGTGTAAAAAGTATCCAAGCTAAGCTTTCTGATATTAGGATTATAACACTTTTAAACAAGTCTTCATCTGCTTTTTCGTCTAAGCTGTTAAGTGTATCTAAAATCTGATTTGTTTTTATTAAAGTATTCTCAAAACTTTTCAATATCTCCATTCCATCTTTTATTTTTAAATTATCTTCGTTCAAAAGTTTTTCTACATATTTCCTTTTCTGTATTAGATAACTTTCCAAATTACTAAGTAATAAATACAAATACATATTGTTGTCCATAGTTAAATATACTTCTGTATCATCTTTCTTATTTTCATCATAGTTTTTGTATGTATCTGGGAAATTCTGGATTCGGTAAGTCCCATTATTTCGGCTATCTTTTTCATAGGTATCTCTTCGTAATAGTATAAAGTTATAACCAATCGTTCCTTTTCGCTTAATTTAGAAATTATATCAGATAATATTTCTTTAAGCTCTTGTTCCTCTACATACTTGTCAGGTGTATCATCATTAATTGATAGTATCTGCCATAACTTTGTGCCGTCTTCATCATCAGAGTTAATATTCATATCTATAGAGACTAAAACACTGTTGGCTATCTTTTCTGCGTGTTTTCTATACTCCTTTTCAGACATCCCTAAATATTCTGCTATCTCTTTAGATGTTGCTTCTCTTCCTAGCTTCTGTTCAACTTCCAAAATTGCGTTTTCTATTTCTCTAGCCTTTTGTCTAACATTTCTAGGTATCCAATCTAACTTTCTTAAAGCATCCAAAATATGTCCCCTTATTCTGATTTCTGCATATGTGGTTAACTTTACATTTTTTGATGGGTCGTATTTCTCTATAGCATCAATTAGCCCTAACACACCTATATTTATTAAATCTTCTTCAGTTAAAGTTGGTGGTAAGTTTTCATATTTTATTGATTTTACAATATAAGTAATTCTAGGTAAAAAGTCCATTATTATTTTATTCCTTTCTTTAAGAGATAACTTCATCTTTTATCCTCCCTTAGTTAAATTTTTAGTTATAGTTCTAATTGAGTTTGTGTAAGGACTGTAGATATTTTTAAAAGGTAAATCTCCATTTTTTACGGCAAATTCTAAATTTTTGTCGTATGGAATGTATCCGAACAGTTTTATTTCTACCTTTAACAATTTTTTTGTAATACTTTTTAAATCGTTAAATATGGTTGTTGCCTCATCTTTATCAACAACTTTATTTATTAATATCTCAGGTAAAACTGCAGTTTTTTTAGAGAGATATTTCAATAGAAGATAAGTGTTTGATAATGAAGCTACCTCATTTGTAGTAATTAGAACAACTTTATCTGAATGGGTTGAAAGGTATAAACTGTCCTCATTTATTCCGTTAGGTGTATCTACAAGAACAAAGTCTAGATTAACTAAATTACCTTTTAAAGATTTAAGTATATTTCTAGTATTTCCTTCAAAATGTTTTTTTAAAATATTCCCTGTAGAGAAAGAAAGATATTTAATTTCTTCCTTTCCCCTTTCTATAAACTCTATAACACTTTTTCTTTTATCCCAACTAGCCTTAAGATTTTCTCCTTTTTTAGCCTCTTCAAGATAAACATCTATATTTGGAAATAAAAAATTTGTATCAACGATTAAAACATCATAATTCTGTTTAATGAGCGTATATGCCAGATTTATACAAAAACTACTTTTTCCAGTGCCACCTTTTGCCGATAAGAAAGTTATAAGCTTAAAAAATTTTTTGTTTAGCATTTCTCTGTAAGTTAACTTTTTATATGGAAGTTTTTTATAAAAGATTTATGCCAATTTTTTAGATTTAGACAAAAAGGCTTTTAATAGAGATTTAAAACGAAAATTGATTGACCGGGTGCAGAAAAAAGTATGCAGTTTTAAAGATATAAATATGTTTTAACATTATTCTGAATATTGTAATATTTGTATTTTTTAGATTTTCCTAAATGCAGTAAAAAGTTTGCATATCTAACTAACACAATTAATTTTGTTAATTTTTTTCAAATTATCAAAGGATTTTATTAATATAAGTTCATAAATTGTTAACGTATTGATTAAAATAACTTTATAGCTTTTTGGCTTTTTAAATTAAGGCTTCCCTTCCTGTTAATTCATATTTTAATCCTAAAATATCTTCAATTAAATCCATATCTTTCTTAGTTATCCTAACTTCTTTGTCTGCTCTAGTTAGAAGAAATGGATAATTTCCCACCGAATAGTAAGATAACATATCCATTATATCTTCAGGAGAGTAATCCGCTGTAAATTCAGGATTTTCATAAAGCTCAACTAGAAGAATATCCCTTCCATCTCTAAGTTTACAGTAAAAATAATCAATTATTACATCCCTTAGCTCTATCTCTATATTCTTTTCTATAGCTTCAAACTTTTCCGCAAACTCCCATTTTTTACCTTCCAAATTAACCTGCATTTTTATTGAATAACCGGAAGATTGGGTAAATGATGAAAAAATTTTTATATCAGGTATAGAACTGTTAAATATCTCAGTTAAAGTTGATGTTTTGGCAACTCCAATAACCAAGGGGTTCCAGTCTAGACCTTTTAATAACTTATGTAGTAATAATAAATACTCAAAGTAAGCTATTTTAGATATTACCGCTTCAAAAATATCCTTTCTATCACCTTTTAACTTACCGAAGGTTGATATTAGTTTATCCTTTACTTCATTATGAAAGTCTTTATTAAAAGTAAGAGGTTCTCTATTATTTAAGTTTTCTTTTAAAATATCGGTATAGGATATAGCTATATCAAAAAGCTGACCTTCAAACTCTTCAGATATGAACCAGTTAGTTTTAGGAAGTATTGATATATATCTACTGCTTAATGTACCATCTAAAATTAAAAGTTTAGGTTTTTCCCTCTCTGCCAGATTTAATAAAGCCTTTAACTCAGCTAAAAACATTAAATTCCTAAAGTATGTATCAACAAAGTTTGTGTTTTTTATGACAGAAAGATTAATATCACCTACAAACTCATCTATAAATCTACCTTCTCCGTCTTTTTCCTCAATATACATATTTGAAAAGCCTGCAACTGCATACAGATAAAAACCTAGATAGTACTTTTTGTTAAATGAACCATCCTCCGCGGCGGCAGGAACATACCTAGAAGATGGCTTATACTCTATCCATTTTTTTAATACTTCGTTATAGTCTATACTCTTATCTATCTTTTCCTTTATCCTTAAAACTTCACTTTTTAAACTTTGTGCCTTAGATAGAAGCTCTATTTTCATAATGATTTAAAAATTATAAAAAAAAGCTAA
>QNZF01000070.1 GCA_003978485.1 Persephonella sp. | reverse complement strand
CCTCTTCATACTTGCTGAATACCATAGAGAATGTAGCTCTACCTTGAGTTAAAGACCTTAAATCAGTTGCATATCCAAACATTTCAGCTAAAGGAACTTCAGCTTTTATAGAAACTGTCGGTCCCTTTCTTTCACTTCCTAATATTTTTCCTCTTCTTTTAGATAGGTCTCCCATTACATCTCCCATATATTCTTCAGGAGTTTCCACTTCAACTAACATTATCGGTTCTAATAGAACCGGTTCTGCTTTTTTAGCAGCTTCTCTGAACGCCATAGAACCTGCAATTTTGAATGCTATTTCTGAAGAGTCAACCTCGTGGAATGAACCATCAAATAGTGTTGCCTTAACTCCTATCATAGGATAACCTGCAACTACACCATTTTTCATAGCTTCCTGTATACCAGCATCAACAGCAGGTATATATTCTTTTGGTATAATTCCACCAACTATTTTATCTACAAATTCGTATTCTTTTCCTTCCAATGGTTCTATTTCTATGACTGCGTGTCCATACTGACCTCTACCACCAGACTGTCTGATAAATTTACCTTCACCTGTTGCTTTTTTCTTAATAGTTTCCTTATATGCAACCTGTGGTTTTCCTACATTTACCTCTAGGTTGTACTCCCTTTTCATTCTATCAACCATAATCTCCAGGTGAAGCTCTCCCATTCCATGTATTAAAGTTTGATTTGTTTCAGGGTCAACGGTTACTTTGAATGTAGGGTCTTCCTTCATAAATTTATTTAAAACTTGGGATAATTTTTCTTGGTCTTGTTTTGTTTTAGGCTCTATCGCCATTGCAATAACAGGCTCTGGAAATTCCATACTTTCTAATACTATAGGGTGTTGAACATCTGATAATGTGTCTCCTGTAACTGTATCTAATCCAACTGCCGCTGCAATATCCCCAGCATAAACTTCTGTAATTTCTTCCCTTTGGTTTGCATGCATTCTTAATATTCTTCCAACTCTAACTTTTTTACCTTTATTTGCTATAAGAATAGTATCTCCAGCTTTCACATATCCAGAGTAAACTCTAAAGTATGTTAACTGCCCTGCGTATGGGTCTGCCATAACTTTAAATGCTAGTGCACAGAATGGCTCATCATCAGAAGGTTTTCTTTCTTCCTCTTCACCTGTATTTGGATTAACACCCTTTACAGGTGGCATATCAACTGGAGATGGTAAGAAATCTATCACTGCGTCTAATAAAGGCTGAACACCTTTATTTTTAAATGCGGAACCGCATAACATAGGAACTAATTCTCTATTTATGGTAGCCTTTCTTAAAGCCTTCTTTAATTCTTCCGTTGATATTTCTTCACCTTCCAGATACTTTTCCATTAATTCTTCATCTGTTTCTACTATAGCCTCTATCATCTTCTCACGCCATTCTTCAGCTACAGGTCTAACTTCTTCAGGTATATCGTCTGTAATATCGTATTTAGCTCCTAACTCATCTCCTTTCCAGATGAGAGCTTTCATTTCAAATAAATCTACAACACCTATAAAGCTATCTTCTGCACCTATAGGAACTTGTATAGGAACTGGTTTTGCTCCTAGTTTTTCAATAATATCTTCATATACTTTAAAGAAATCAGCACCTATCCTATCCATTTTGTTAACGAAAGCTATTCTAGGAACTCCAAATTTATCAGCCCATCTCCAGTTTGCTTCTGACTGGGGCTGAACAGCTTCAACAGATGAGAATATGAAAACTATTCCATCTAAAGCTTTCATGGAACGGACAACTTCAACTCCAAAATCAACGTGCCCCGGTGTATCAATTATGTTTAACTGGTGTCCCTTCCAATATGCTGCTGTTGTTGCCGCTGTAATTGTTATACCTCTCTCCTTTTCCTGCTCCATCCAGTCCATAGTAGCGGCACCTTCGTGAACTTCCCCTATCTTGTAAGTTTTACCTGTATAAAATAGTATTCTTTCAGTTGTAGTTGTTTTTCCTGCATCTATATGGGCAACTATACCTATATTTCTTAATTTTTCTATTGGCACCTGTCTTGCCATTATTATTCCTCCAATATTCTCTTTTTAGAAATTCTAATTTTGATTTTTAATTGACATATTAGATTTAGATTTTTATTTATTACCATCTGTAATGAGCAAATGCTTTGTTTGCTTCAGCCATTCTGTGAGTATCCTCTTTCTTCTTAACAGCGACTCCTCTGTTGTTGTAAGCATCGTATAACTCATTTGTTAACTTCTCTATCATTGTATAGTTTCCTCTTCCACTTCTGTTTCTTGCAGCTTCAACAAGCCATCTTAAAGCTAAAGATATTTGTCTTCTTGGTTGAACCTCTATTGGTATCTGGTAAGTTGAACCTCCAACCCTTCTAGGTCTAACTTCTAATTGAGGTTTTATATTTTCAATTGCTTTATGTAAAGCTGTTAATGGGTCTTCTCCAGTCTTTTCTGCCAAATTTTTCATTGCAGTGTAAACTATTTTTTCAGCTTTTGATTTTTTTCCATCAACCATTACTTTATTTATTAATTTGTGAACTAAAACATCTTTATAAATTGGGTCTGGAGATATTTCTCTCGGCTGAACTGGTCCTTTTCTTGGCATTATTCCTTACCTCTTAATTATTTTTTCTTCTTTTCATCTTTTGGTTTTTTAGTTCCATACTTAGAACGGGACTGTCTTCTTCCTTCAACTCCTGCAGCATCTAAAGCACCTCTTATTATCTTATATCTAACACCCGGTAAGTCTTTAACCCTACCACCTCTGACTAGAACAATTGAGTGTTCTTGTAAGTTGTGTCCTATACCCGGTATATAACAAGTTACTTCATAACCGTTAGATAATCTAACCCTTGCAACCTTCCTTAAAGCTGAGTTTGGCTTCTTAGGGGTTGTTGTATAGACCCTTACACAAACTCCCCTTTTCTGAGGGTTTCCTTCCAACGCAGGGGCTTTAGATTTCTTCTTTATTTTCTCTCTGCCTTTCCTAATCAGCTGGTTAATCGTTGGCACAATATTACCTCCCTAATTATACAAATTGCAAAACAAAATTATAATAAAGCTGTATTATTTAGTCAATTAAACTAAATTTTTCTGCCAAAAGTAATAGTTCCTATTTTTAAGTATAAAAACAAAAAGCTATAAAATTTTAGCAGGATTTTATTTAATTTCCAAATAAATTCTTTGAATTAAAAAAAGTTTTAAATATATAATTAAATTTTATTTATAAAATAATTTGAGGGCTTTATTAAATTGGGAAAAATATTAAATATTTTATCTATTGTTATTTTTACAATTTTTGTACTTAATTTTGCATCCTGTTCAGAAAAAGGAAAAGTGTTAAGTAAAAAAGTAGGAAAGGAGGGAAGTTTGAATATAAACAGTATTACGAATTTAGATAGCTTAACTAAAAAGAATGGATATTATATTGCAAAGTATAAAAACGGTGTTACCGCATTTATAAAGGATAGGAAAGATACTCAAGCCGTATCTTTACAGGTGTGGTTTGGTGTAGGTTCTGTTTTTGAAAATGACAGGGAAAGGGGGTTATCACACTTTTTAGAACATATGTTATTTAATGGTACAAAGTATACAAAACCCGGTGAGATAGAGGCTAAGATAGAAGAAAAAGGAGGAATAATAAATGCTGCAACTAGTAAGGATTATACATTTTACTATATTGAGATAGCTTATCCTTTTTGGAAAGAGGCATTAACCTATTTATACTATATGACAACTGCCCCTACACTTTCTCAAAAGATGATAGAGAAGGAAAAGCCTATTGTTTTAGAAGAGCTAAATAGACATTTAGATAATCCAAAAAGTAAACTGTGGGACAGATTTTACGAATTAGCTTATAAAAAAACTAATTATAAATATCCTACGATTGGTTTTAGGGAGACTATAGAAAGATTTGATGAGCCACTTGTAAAACATTACTTTTATTCCCACTATGTACCATCCAATACTTATGTTGTAGTTGTAGGTAATATAGATAAAGAAAAGGTTTTAAATGAAATAGGTAAAACTTGGGGAAGTGTAAAAGGTGAGTATTACAAACCGCCAAATGTACCTTTAGAGCCTAAACAGAAAGAGGTTAGAAAGGATATTTTAAGGAAATCTAATATAACTAGGGCTTATGTAATAATTGGTTGGCAAGTTCCACCTGTTAAAAGTAAAGAAAGTTTCGTTGGTTCTGTATTGGAAGAAATTTTATTTAACGGTAGAACATCTATATTTTATCAAAAGTTAAAGGAAACGGGCTTGGTTCAAGGTTATTATGGAGGTTATATAGGACATAGAGGAACAAGTCAGTTTATAGTTTACTTTATAACAACACCTGATAAGGTTGATAAAGTTAAAAATGAAATATTTAAAATATTTAAGAATTTTAGGGAAAAAGGTTTACCGAAAAAGTTGGTTGAGAATGGTAAGGAGAGGATTATAAATAGGGAAATTTTTGCAAGGGAAGAGGTTAGCAACGACGCTGAAAATTTAGGTTATGCAGGGGCTGTAGTTGGTAATATAGATTATGAGGTTAATTTCACTAAGTATATAAAAGAAGTAAAAAAAGAGGATGTGGATAGGTTTATAAAAGAGTTTATAAGAGAAGATAATTATACAGAAGTTCAGCTTTTACCTGAAAAAAAGTAAGGTAGGTTTTATAAAATGGCTATAAAAACTCCCTACTTGGCTGTTGATGGAATAATAAAGCTGTTTGATTACGAGGATAACTTTATAGGAATTGTTTTAATAGAGAGAAAAAATCATCCTGTAGGTTTGGCTTTGCCCGGTGGTTTTGTTGAGGTTGGGGAGACGGTAGAAGAAGCTTTAATAAGGGAAATGAAGGAAGAAACAAATCTGGATGTGGAAATAATAGAGCTTTTTAATGTTTACTCTGACCCTGATAGAGACCCGAGATTTCATACAGTATCTCTAGTTTTTAAATGTAAAGCTAAAGGAATACCTAAAGCTAGTAGTGATGCAAAAAGTGTAAAAGTGTATAAATTGGAAGATATACCTTTAGATAAACTTGTTTTTGACCATAAAGAGATTTTGAAAGATTTTATAAATAGTTAATGGAGATGAATAAGTTTTGTTAAGAATACTGTTCTTTTTAGGTAATGTTAAAAAGTATGAACTTCCCTACAGACTAGTTTTAGAGTTATCAAAACACCTAATAGAGTATTACAGTGTTTATATAGAGTTAGTTATAAACAATAAAAACGAAAAACTTTTTCAAATTGATAAGGATATATTTATAAACAATCTTAATACTGAAAACATACTTTATTCAGCTCAAAAATTGTCGGAGATAATAAAAAAAGGTAAATTTGATATAGTTTTAAGTTATTTCCATAGACAAAACAAAATATTAGCTCTCTCAAAATTTTTATATCCAAATAGGGATACAGTTTATATAGGTTCATTCCATCAGTTAGGTTATTACGAAAGATTTAAAGGTATACATAACATACCTCTAAAAGCTATTTATAGATTTTTATACAACAGATTAGATGGTATTATAGTAGACTCTTACGCTATAAAAAAAGATATATACGAAACATTTTTAATAGAACCTGAAAAATTGGAAGTGATATACAACTTTATAAATATTAAAGAAATTAGGAAGAAAGCTTTAGAACCTTTATCTGAAGAGGAAAAAAGGATATTTAAAAAGAAAGTTGTCTTAAATGTGTCGCGTTTAATAAAGGAAAAGAGACATGAATATCTGATTAGAGCTTTTAAACTGGTTAAGGAAAAGAAGAAAAATTTAAATTTAGTGATTATAGGAGAGGGGGAGGAGAGGGAAAATTTAGAAAAGTTGATAGATAAGTTAAATCTGAGAGACACAGTTTTTTTACTTGGTTTTAAAGAAAATCCATTTAAATATATGTTAAATTCTGATATTTACGTATCAGCTTCATATAAGGAGGGTTTTTCAAACTCTGTACTGGAAGCACAGACTTTAGGCTTACCTGTAATAGCTTTTAAAAGTAAAGGTAGTCATATAGAGTATTTAAATGATAGTGCAATATTTGTTAAGGACAAAGACGAAAAAGGTCTGGCAAAGGCTATAACAGATTTACTTGATAATGAAGAATTAATGGAGGAATATAAAAGAAAATCTTTAGAGAATATTAAAAACTTTAGTATAGAAAATGGTGCAAAAAAGTATATGAATTATTTTGAAACTAAACTAAAGGAAAAGAGACTTGAGAATATTATCAATAGTGCTGACATTTATGATTAATTTTATTTTTCCTTCTAATTTTATATATAAATACTTATTAATAAACAGGTTTATTAAGTGGAGTTTAAAATGGAAACTGATATATCCGTATTTATGGCTTTTCTAGGTGGGGTCTTAGCTTTTTTATCACCTTGTGTATTACCGATAATACCCGGTTATATAGCTTATATATCTGGTTTATCAGTCAGTTCAGTTGAAGAAGAAGAAAAGAGAAAAATTAATTTTAATATTTTGTTCTCTGCATTAGCCTTTGTGTTAGGTTTCTCAATAGTCTTTACATTACTAGGTGCAGGCTCAACATTTATAGGTCAACTTTTGTTTAAGTATAAAATTTTAATATCCCAGATTGCAGGGATATTGGTAATTTTACTAGGTATACATTTCACAAACATTTTTCAACATAAAAAAATAAAAGAAATTTTAGGAATAATAACATTAATTTTAATAGGTATATATATTTATGGCTATGTAAAATCTGGTAGTATACTAAACGACTATTGGGTGTTTTTAGGATTGGCTGTAGCCTTAAATCTATTCTATTACAGTAAGATTTATATGTTGCTATATCAACAGAAAACTACGGAAATAAAAAATAAACCTTCTGGAATTATAGGGGCATTTATTATAGGGGTTGCATTTGCTTTTGGATGGTCTCCATGTATTGGACCAATTTTAGGTGCTATACTACTGTATGCTTCTCAACAGGAAACAGTTTATCAGGGAATGCTTTTACTCTTTTCATTCTCTATGGGATTGGGAATACCTTTCATAATTACCGCTTTAACAATTGATTTATTTGTAAACTTTACAAGGAAGTTCTCAAGATACTTCTTTTATGTTGAACTGGCAGGAGGAATTCTTTTAATACTGATAGGTATCCTTTTAATCACAGGTAATATGAGTAGAATATCTTCTTTCCTTTCTTTCTAAGATTTTTCTTTAAAATTAATTCAATAATTCTAAGTATTGCTTTAAAATGCCTATTTTCATAATTAAAGTTAATCTATTTCGCCACTGATATAAAATTAAACTCGTTTAAATCGCTAATTTAAGAATTATCAAATTTACACACATAATTTAATAATTGTTGTTTAAGATTGGCTAATAATTTATAATTCATAAGAAATCTACTGTTTGTGTCAAGGAGGCAACTTTTATGACCAAATACTTAAGACATAATGTATCAATTATAGGGGCTGGTAATGTAGGAGAACATGTAGCTAACATTTTAGCTATAAAAGAACTGGCTAACATTAAACTGTTTGATATACCTAGAAAGACAGAAGATAAAGTTTTTGAGTTTGTGAAAGGAAAAGCTTTAGATATAAAACAGATGGCAACTTCTTTAGGTTCAGATGTTGAAGTTGAAGGATATGTGGTTTCACCTGACGGAGAAGGTTATGAGCCATTAGAAAATTCAGATATAGTTGTTATAACTGCAGGTTTTCCAAGAAGACCGGGAATGAGTAGGGATGATTTATTGTCAAAAAATGTTGGGATAATAAAGATTTTAGCTGAAAGAATAAAACAGTTTGCACCTAACTCTATAGTTATAGTTGTTTCTAATCCTGTAGATGTTTTAACATACGCAACATTTAAACTTACAGGTTTCCCTAAAAATAGAGTTATTGGTATGGCTGGAGTTCTAGATACTGCTAGATTTAAAAGTTTTATAAGTATGGAAACTGGAGTATCTGTAAAAAATATAAATGCCTATGTGTTAGGTGGTCACGGAGATGATATGGTTCCCGTATTATCTGCATCAAACATTGCAGGAATACCATTAAATAAAATGATTTCAGAAGAAAGGCTTAAAGAGATAGTTGAAAGAACTAAATTTGGTGGAGGAGAAATTGTTAACTATATGGGAACTTCCGCATATCACGCTCCCGGTTCATCAACTGCCTATATGATAGAGGCTATTTTAAAAGATAAAAAGGAAATAATGCCTTGCTCAGTTTATCTTGACGGTGAAGCTGGCGACTACTATAAGGCTAATGATGTATATGTTGGAGTTCCTGTTAAACTGGGTAGAGAAGGAGTTGAAGAAGTTGTTAAGTTGGAGTTAAATCAGGAAGAATGGAAATTATGGGAAAAATCTGTTAAATCTGTTAAAAGTGGAATAGATAGAATTAAAGAGTTAGGTCTAATTTAAAAGATGAAAAGGGGTAAAAAAATGAGGGAAATATCAGCTAAAAATATAAAAGAAGCTGTTAAAAAATTGGTTATGGATACCGAATACAACTTACCTGAAGATTTTATAAAAGCTATAGAAGAAGCTAAAGAAAAGGAAGTGTCAGAGATTGGTAAAGAAATTTTAGGTCTAATTTTAGAAAATGCTAAAACTGCAAGTAATGAACAGGTGGCTTACTGTCAGGATACAGGCTATCCTGTTTTTTTCGTTGATATAGGACAGGATGTAAAAATAACAGATGGTTATATAACAGATGCTATAAATGAAGGTGTTAGGGAAGCAACAAAGGAAGGTTATTTAAGGGCTTCCCTAGCTTACGACCCAATTTACAGTAGAAAAAATACTGGTGATAACACCCCTGCACTTATTTATTACAACATAGTAGAAGGGGACAAAATAAAAATAAAATTTGCCGCTAAAGGTGGCGGTTCTGAAAATCAGAGTAAGCAGGCTATGTTAAAACCTGCAGACGGTTTGGAAGGAGTTAAAAAGTTTGTTTTACAGGCTATAGCTAATGCTGGTCCTAATGCCTGTCCACCTTTCACAGTTGGAGTTGGTATAGGTGGTACATTTGATTACTCAACAGTTTTAGCTAAAAAGGCTCTATTTAGACATATAGGGGAAAGACATCCTGACCCTAGGATAGCAAAATTAGAAGAGGAGTTAATAGAAGAAGCAAATAAACTGGGAGTTGGTCCTTTAGGCTTTGGTGGTAAAATAACAGTTGTTGATGTAAAAATAGAGATAGCACCTTCACATATAGCTTCCTTACCTGTTGCAGTTAACATCCAATGCCACGCCGCAAGACACAAAGAAATAGAATTATAAACCTTTTCTTATCTTTTACTACTCTTTTATTATAATATTCAAATCAATTAATGTTATTGGAGTAAAAAATTGGAAAATAATCCTTTGAACAAAGTTGCTGAACAGTGTGATCCTTACTCATCATTTGGAGTTTTTTGTAATGCAAACGGATTTATTGAAGGCTTAATAATAATCTTAGGTGTTGTATTAATGGTGGCTGGTACTCTTTGGTTTGTAAAGAAAAATCAGGAGGCAAACAAGGAGAAGTATAAAGAAAAGTATGCAAAATATATAGAAAAATAAAAAGGTTAAGAGTTATGTTAAATGAGGAGTTATTGGAAAAATTAAAAATATCTGAGCAGAGAGGAATAAATCTGGTCTTAAAGGTTAATCCTAAATATCTAAATTTTGTTTATATGGTTATAGATGGACACGGTAGGATAGGATTGCCTAGAACTAGAAACGGTAAAGAGGGAATTTTAGATGTTTTAGTTTCCCCTGATTTCGTAGAAGATTTATACCAAATTTTGGATGATATAAAGAAAAATTACGACCCTTCTTTAGAAATAGTTGAGGAGCTGGGAGATAATTGGATAGTTGCAGTAGAAAGAATATAGAGAGGTTTTCTATAAATGGAAAGGTTAGTTGAGAAAGCAGAAACATTACTTGAAGCTTTACCTTTTATAAAAAAGTTTAGAGGTAAAACGTTTGTTATAAAGTACGGCGGAAATGCAATGGCAAAGGCTGATTTAAAAACGGCTTTTGCCCAAGATGTATTATTACTGAAATATATAGGTATAAACCCTGTTATTGTACACGGTGGAGGTCCACAAATAGGTGAAGTTTTAAAGAGAATGGGATTGGAAAGTAAGTTTGTAGGTGGATTGAGAATTACAGATAAAGAGACTATGGACGTGGTGGAGATGGTTTTAGGTGGTTTAGTAAATAAAAATATTGTTATGAATATAAATAAATACGCATCGGAAGATGTTAGGGCAATAGGGTTAACGGGAAAGGACGGCGGATTAATAAAGGCTAGGAAGTTGGACGCCGAGGAATACTTTAGACAGATGGGAGATTTTAGACCTACAGAGTTATTAGATTTGGGACATGTTGGTGAAGTTGATACGGTAGATATAAGCATATTGAAACATTTTGAAGAGGATAACTATATACCTGTAATAGCTCCAATAGGCTTTGATGATGAAGGCAATGCATACAATATAAATGCAGATTTTGTCGCGTCTGCAATAGCTGGGGCTTTAAAGGCTGAAAAGGTAATATTTTTAACTGATATAGAAGGTTTAAAGGATAAAGAAGGTAATATAATATCTTCTACAAAAGTGGAAAAAATAAAGGATATGATAAATGATGGAACAATTACAGGTGGAATGATACCTAAAGTAAAGGCCTGTATAGAAGCCCTTGAAAATGGTGTAAATAAAGCTCATATCTTAGATGGAAGAATACCTCATTGTGTTTTGCTAGAGATATTTACAACTGAAGGTGTAGGAACGGAAATATCTATCTAAAAAGTAGATATAAATAAACCTTGCCACCTATAGCAGGTAATACAAAGCTCATTACAACAGGTTCTTCCTCTATAACATAACCTTCTCCTCTTTTTATAATTTTTATCTTTTTATCTGGAATAAAATATCTAACTTTCCCTTTATACGTTTTAAATGCAATAACTTGTCCGTCATACCAAAAATAATACTCAACTTCCTGTGTAAATCTGAAACTTCCTTTTTTCTTTTGGAAGATAAGTTTTAGATAATAAATATTTGGTTTAACTTTTTTTAAATCGTAATCAACTAATTTATATCTTCCGTCTGCAAATCCACCTATTGGATTAAACTCTCCGTATGTTTTACTTAAAACTAGAATTTTTGAAGGTTCAGCTGATAGAGATTTTTCTTCTTTAAAATACTTGTTTAAATCTTCTCCGAAAGAGTAGGCAAAAAAAATCAATATAACTAAAACTCTATTTAACAACCTTTTTACCATTTATAATAATCTCCGAGTTTTTAATAATACTTTCATTTTTTATTACAGAATTCTTTATCTTTGCCCCTTTGTCTATAGATATACCTATGTTGACAGAACTTCCACCATTTTTAAAACAACTTTTATTTACCCTTTTTCCATTTATTATTATCCTATTCTTAATAACACTATTTTCTATATTTTTATCTTTAATCTCTAAACCGCAAGAACCGTTATACTCTTTATAATCTTTGCTGTAGTCTCCCTTCTCATCATCTTCGTCATCATCATCTTCATCATCTTTGAAAAACTCTTTATCATCAAAAAAGTTTTCGTCGTCTTCATTATCTTCCCTATCAACCACTATAATCTTTTTTCCATCCTTTAAGATAATACTGTCTGCTAATGAAAGATTAATGTTAAGTAGTATTAAAGTAAATACTAAAACTAAACTTAATTTAGACATAATAATCCACCTGATACAAAGGATATATATTAAATTTACAAGCTTCTCATTCCATTTTCAATAAAATTAATCAACACCAATTCAGAAATTAAATTCAGTTAGCCTGTTTTAATTAACTAAAGTGAAAGATTACAATTAAATTGATATAAAATTACATCTGTTTAAATCTATAAATTGACAATTTTGGAATATACCTTAATTTAACAAACTCTCCTCTGACAGTTTAAAGTTTATCGCCTCAAGGATATGTTTTAACTTAACATTTTTAGAACCGTCTAAATCTGCTATTGTCCTAGATAGTTTTAAAATCCTGTGATAACTTCTAGCTGTAAGGTTATACTTTCTTGCATACATATTCAAGCTGTTTTCCGCTTTACTGTCTAACTTTACAAATTTACTAATCATTGATGGTGTCATCTCACTGTTAAAGTTAATAGGTAAATCTTTAAATCTTTTTTTTTGGATTTCTACTGCCTTTATAACCCTTTCTCTTATCTTATCTGAACTTTCACCTTCATCATATTTAGATAACTCCTCAGGTGGAACAGGATTAACCCAGACGTTTATATCTATCCTGTCTAAAAGTGGTCCTGATATTTTCCCCATATACCTTTTTATTTCTCTAGGTGTACAACGACAACTCTTTTTAGGGTCATTTCTGTACCCACAGGGGCAGGGATTTGCCGCCGCTACAAGCTGGAACTTTGCAGGAAATTCATACATTCCTGAAGCCCTTGATATAACAACCTTCCTATCCTCTAATGGCTGTCTTAAAACTTCTAAAACATTTCTTTTAAACTCTGGCAACTCATCCATAAAAAATACACCATTATGTGCCAAACTTATTAATCCCGGTTTAGGTATATTCCCACCACCTATTATTGATATATCGGATGCTGTATGATGTGCGGAAATAAAAGGTCTTTCCTTAACTATAAAATCTTTTAAAATACCTGCGACACTGTGAATTTTTGTTGTTTCTATAGCCTCATCAAAACTTAAAGGTGGTAAAATTGTAGGTAATGCTTTTGCCATCATTGATTTACCTGAGCCGGGGGAACCTATCATCAGAATGTTATGAAACCCTGAGGCTCCAATCTCTAAAGCTCTCTTTACCAAACTCTGACCTTTAATCTCTTTAAAATCTATTCCTGAACTGTGCTTTCCGTTAAATATACTCTTTAAATCAACTTTAACACTATCTTTTTTTAAGTCTCCGTTGAGAAATTCTATTATCTCTTTCAAATTTTTAAATCCGTAAACATTTAAACCGTCAACTAAACCCGCCTCTTTGCCGTTCTCTTCCGGTAGTATCAGATTTTTAATTCCCTCTTCCTTTAATTTTAAAGCTATTGGTAAAACTCCCTTTACTGCCCTTAAATCTCCATTTAAGGCTAACTCACCTATAAACGCAAACT
>QNZF01000038.1 GCA_003978485.1 Persephonella sp. | reverse complement strand
AAAAAGTTGTATCTTCTTCAGGTAAACTTACCACACAGATAGTAAGGGGAGCTCCTTACGATATATTTTTGTCCGCAGATATGAAATATCCACAATTTCTGTATAAAAAAGGATTAACGGCGGGAAAACCTAAAGTTTACGCATACGGCTTACTAGTTTTATACAGTATGAAAAATATAAAGTTTAACGATATAAAAGATTTAACTAAACCTTATATCAAAAGAGTTGCTATTCCAAATCCAAAGATTGCACCTTACGGGAGGGCATCTGTCGAAGCGTTAAAGTATTACAAGATTTACAAACAGGTATTACCTAAGGTAGTCTACGGAGAAAGTGTGGGACAGGCTACACAGTATATAGTTCAAAAAATTACAGATACAGGCTTTACTGCAAAATCTGTTGTCCTATCTCCAAAACTGAAAGGAAAAGGTAAATGGATAGAGATAGACCATAAAGCATACAAACCTATAGAACAGGGAATTGTGATTTTAAAAAGAGCAAAAGATAAAAAATCAGTTTATAAGTTTTACAACTTTATCTTTTCTAAAAAAGGAAAGAAAATATTAAAAAAATACGGCTATAGACTTCCTGAAGGAGAATAAATGGTTGATATAGAGTTTTTAAATGAAAAGGCTACAAAACTGAAAAAATCATTATCTAAAGTTAAGCAGATTATAGATTTAGGCTATCAACAGTTTTTAAAAACACCTATGTATCCTGATAGAGCCCAGTATTACGCACTTTTTGCTTATGATGAACTTGATAAAATTGCCTGTCATCTGTTAAAAGAAATAGCAAACTCAAAGAAGAAGGAAGATTGTGTTTTAGATTTAGCTAATGAAGGAGTTTTTTCTGAAAAATTAAATAGAACTTTTATAGATTTTTACAATTTTAGGAAAACATTATTTGAAAATGCCTTTAAATATCCACCTGAAAAAATGTATCCATTATTAAAAAATTTTGTTGATACTTTAGATAGTTTATTTATAAAAGAGCTTGCTTTATTGGTAAAGGAACTTAAATCTAAAGAGAAAAAAGCAAAATATCCTGTTAATGTAAAAAAACTTAATGAAAAAGCCACCGTATTAAAATCTATGGAAAGAAAACTTAAAACATTTGCAAAATATAGTTTGGAAGAATTTAAGAATTCTCCTTACTTTATTGATAGAACCAGATATTATTTAGTCTCTCTATCAGATGCGGCAAATTGGATTTGTAGACATTTAAGTAGAAGTATGAAGTTAAAACCATCTAAAGAATGTTTTAAAAATCTTATGGAAAATGGAGTTTTATACCCAGATGTTGCAATTTTCTTTCAAGAACTTTCAAACTTAAGGGATACTTTAGCTGACCCTAAAAAAGATGTTTTACCCGAATTATTGTATAAAATAATAACGGAAAAGCTTAGTTTAATAGATAAGTTTATAAAAGATATTGCTAAAGCTATATATTAAAGGAAAATAAATATAGAAAGGGAGTTATAGAAGAAAAATTATATTACTTCTACCTCTCCGCCAGCAGCTTTTATTTTTTCTTCTGCTGATTTTGAGAATTTATGAGCTTTAACTTTTAAAGGTTTAGTTAATTCACCTTCACCTAATATCTTAACTGCAGAAACACATTTTATAATACCTTTTTCTTTTAAAATCTCAGGATTAACTTCCTCGTTTGCCTCAAATCTTTCTTCTAAAACCTTAATATTAACTATTTCATAGTCTTTTTTGTTAGGATTTTTAAATCCTCTCTTAGGAATTCTCATAATAAATGGTGTTTGACCACCTTCAAAGAAAGCAGGTAATTCACCGTAGCCTCTTCTTGATTTTTGTCCTTTGTGTCCTCTTGTGGAAGTCTTACCATGTCCTGAACCAATACCTCTACCTACTCTCTTCTTTCTATGAGTAGCACCTTCAGAAGGTTTTAGGTTATGTAATTTAAATCCCATTACTCTATTTCCTCCCATTTAATTAGGTCATGAGCTTTTCTTATATTTCCTAAAACCATAGGATTTTTTTCTAGAATTCTCTCATCATTAATCTTTCTTAAACCTAAAGATTTTACAGCCTGTATTTTATCTTTCCTTTTACCTGCTAAACCTCTAACCAATTTAACCTTTATCTTAGCCATCCTTTGCCTCCTAATAAAACTACTCTACTACAGGAGAGTTAGCGTATATTTTATAATTCTTTAAGATTTTCTCTTCTTCAACTCCTCTAATTTTCGCTACTTCTTCAGGTGCTCTAATCTGTAATAAAGCATCAAACACAGCCCTTACAACATTGTTAGGATTTGTAGTTCTTCCTATTATTTTAGACAGAATGTCTGAAACTCCTAACATCTCCAAAACAGGTCTTACAGGTCCACCTGCAACAACCCCAGTACCTCTTCTAGCAGGTTTTAGTAGAACAACTGCAGATTCGTATCTACCTATAACGTCATGTGGAAGAGTACCGTCTATTAAAGGAACTTTTATTATATGCTTTTTAGCGTCAGCTATAGCTTTAGCTATTGATTGGGGAACTTCATTAGCCTTTCCATGTCCAAATCCTACGTGTCCTTTACCGTCTCCAACTATTGCCAATGTAGAGAATGAAAATCTTCTACCACCTTCAACAACCCTAGTTGTTCTTCTTATCTCAACAACTTTCTCTTTTAAATCTAACTCTTCAACATTGATAGGATTTTCCTTTAATCTTTCCTCTATCATTCTTTCTATACTTTTTACTCCCATTCTTTACCTCTCCTAGAATTTAAGTCCTTTTTCTCTTGCACTTTCTGCAAAGGCTTTAACTTTACCGTGATATTTAAATCCACCTCTATCAAAAACAACATTTGTAATTCCCTGCTCTAAAGCCTTTTCAGCGATAAATTCGCCTAATTTTTTAGCCATCTCTATATTTTTACCGCCTCTAATTCCATACTTCTCCACAAAATCTTTAGATATTGTAGATGCACTAACTAAAGTGTGTCCTTTATCGTCGTCTATAATTTGGGCATAAAGATTATTTAAACTTTTATAAAAAGCTAATCTAGGTCTTTCTGCAGTTCCGTAAACTTTTTTTCTTATTCTTTTATGTCTAATTATCCTTTTTTCCCTTCTAGTTTTCTTTGCCATTTTAACCTCCGTTAGTTAGCAATAATTACTTCTTACCTACAGATTTACCCGGTTTTAGTTTAAGCTGTTCACCTCTGTATCTAACACCTTTACCTTTGTATGGGTCAGGTCTTCTAAAGTCTCTTATAGTTGCTGCCACCTGTCCAACTTTTTCCTTGTCTATTCCTGAAACTTTTATTATATTTTGCCCTTCAACTGTTATCTGTATATCTTCAGGTGGTTCATACACTACAGGATGGGAGTATCCCAACTGTAATTCTAAAGTTTTACCTTTCATATTTGCCCTATAACCTATACCTACTATCTCCAGCTCAACTGTAAAACCTTCACTTACACCTTTTATCATATTATTTAACAACGCCCTTGTTGTCCCATGGATAGCCTTCATAAATGCAGTATCGTTTGGTCTTTCTACCTTTATTTGATTATCTTCAACCTTTATTTCCAAATCAGGATGGAATTGCTTGGTTAGTTGACCTTTAGGTCCTTTTATTGTAACAATATTTCCTTCTTCTATTTTAACTTCAACTCCATTTGGTATATTTATAGGCATTCTTCCTATTCTAGACATTTACAACATTCCTCCATATAATTTTTTACCAAACATAACAGAGAACTTCTCCACCAACTCTTTGTTTTCTAGCTTCTGCATCTGTAAGTATACCTTTGTTAGTTGATAAAATAGCTGTTCCAAGACCTTTTCTAACATATGGTATATTATCAACTCCAACATATATTCTTCTACCCGGCTTAGACACTCTTCTTAATCCCATTATCGCAGGTTTTCTATTCCTATCATCTAAATATTTCAACTTGATAATTAAAGTTCCCTGATTTCCTTTTTTATTAATCTCAGAAACAACGTAATCTTCTATATAACCTTCCCTTTTTAAAATTTCTGCTATTTTTTCTTTTATTTTAGAATGTGGTATATAAACTTCATCTTTTCTAGCCAGTTGTGCGTTTTTTATTCTAGCTAGCATATCAGCTATAGGGTCAACTATCATACTCTATCCTCCTTACCAACTTGCTTTTTTTACTCCGGGAATTTCACCTCTTAAAGCCCTTTCCCTAAAGCAAATTCTACACATATTAAACTGTCTAATAAAACCTCTAGGTCTTCCACAGATTGGACATCTTGCATGTTTTCTAGTTTTGAATTTAGGTTCTTTAAATGCTTTCACATATAAACATTTCCTAGCCATTCTTAAATCCTCCTTAACTGCCTCTTATAGGTAATCCTAAAAGTGCCAACAACCATTTAGCCTCTTCATCACTTTCAGCTGAAGTTTCTATGATTATATCCATACCTCTAACTCTATCAACTTTATCGTAATCTATCTCAGGAAAGATTATCTGTTCAGATACACCAAAGGCATAATTCCCTCTTCCATCGAATGAACGAGGATTTAATCCTTTAAAGTCCCTTATTCTAGGTAAAGCTACAGATATTAACTTATCTAAAAAGTCCCACATTCTTTCTTTTCTTAAAGTAACCCTTAAACCTACAGGTAATCCCCTTCTTAGCTTAAATCCTGCTTCTGATTTTTTAGCCCTTCTGACTTCAGGTCTCTGTCCTGTTATTAACATCAGGTCTTCCATAGCTCTATCTATCTGCTTTATATCCTGAACAGCTTCACCTATGCCCATATTAACAACTATCTTTTTTATCTTAGGAATTTGCATTGGAGATTTATATTGAAATCTTTCCATCAATTTAGGAGCAACTTCCTCTTCATATTTCTTTCTTAGTCTAGGTATATACTTAGTTGTCGCTTCAGCCATTTTCTACCCCTTTACTTCTTTTTTGGTTTTTCCCAGATAATATCTATAGTTTCACCTGTTTTTTTATTGTATCTCTCTTTTATTATCTTATTCTCTTCTTCTCTATATCTAATTCCTATTTTTACTCTCTGTTTGTTCTTTTCGTCGTAAAATGCAACATTTGATATATGGATAGGTCTCTCTATTTCAAAAATTCCTCCCTCTCTAACACCTTCAATCCCTTTAACATGCTTCTTTCCTATATTTACACCTTCAACTATAACTCTTATTTTGTTCGGGTCTTTATCTCTTAAAATCTTTTTTATTTTCCCAATTTTACCTTTTTCTTTACCAGCTATTACAATTACAGTATCACCTTTTTTTAATTTTGTTTTAACTATCATTTTATATTACCTCCGGTGCTAACGAAACTATTCTTCCAAAACCTTTAGCTCTAATTTCCCTTGCAACAGGTCCTAATATACGCGTACCTATCGGCTCAAAGTTATTGTTTAATAAAACAACTGCATTATCATCAAACTTAATGTAAGAACCATCTTCTCTGGCAACTTCCTTTGCAGTTCTAACAACAACAGCTTTGTAAACTTTTCCTTTTTTTGCTGTTCCGTTAGGTAATGCCTCTTTAACAGTTACGGTAATAACATCTCCCAAAGTTGCAAAATCTGTCTGTTTTCCAAAGTTAGCTTTTTTAGGTATCCCGATACATTGTACCTTTTTTGCACCACTGTTATCTGCTGTATTCAAATATGTTCCTCTTCTTATCATCCTTTTCTACCTCTCGCTTTCTTCATTAGTAATAACAAAAAAAATCCCTTTAGGCTATAAACAGCCGAAAAGGGACAAGTTAGTATTTTACAGAGAAAAGCTTGAAAAATCAATGTTTGTATTATTTTTGAGGTAGTATTTCAACAACAATCCATCTTTTTAACTTTGATATAGGTCTATGTTCCCTAATTCTTACAATATCTCCAACTTTACATTTATTTTCTTCATCATGGGCATAAAATTTAGTAGTCTTTTTAACTCTTTTTTTATAAAGTGGATGTGGAACATATCTTTCAACTGCTACTACAACAGTTTTATCCATTTTATCAGATACAACTTTACCTATAAATTCCTTTTTTTTGCTTACTTTAGCTTGTTCCTTAACTTGCTCAGCCATTATCTGTTAACCTCCTTTCCTAGCTCCCTTTCTCTTAAAATGGTTAAAATCCTTGCAATAGTTTTTTTAGTAGCTTTTATATCGGAAGGTTTTTCTAAACTTCCAATTGCATTTTTAAATCTTAATTCCATTAATTTTTTCTTTAATTCAACTAATTTTTCTTTTAGCTCCTCATTAGTTAATTTTCTCAACTCTGATGCCTTCATACCTCTACACCTCTTCCCTTGCTTTTACTACTCTAGTTTTTATTGGTAATTTATAACTTGCTTTTCTAAATGCTTCGTAAGCTACTTCTTCAGGAACACCTGCTATCTCAAACAGGATATGTCCCGGTTTTACAACAGATACGAAATGGTCTAAATCACCTTTTCCTTTACCCATTCTAGTTTCTGCAGGTTTTCTTGTTACAGGTTTATGTGGAAACGCTCTAATCCATACTTTAGCACCTTTTTTTGCTTCCCTAACTATAGCTACCCTTGCCGCTTCTATCTGTCTAGATGTTAACCAACAGGGCTGTAATGCCTGCAATCCATACTCTCCAAAGGCTACATAGTTCCTCCTAGTAGCCTTGCCTTTCATTCTACCTCTTTGCTGTTTTCTCCATTTTAACTTCCTAGGTTGTAGTAACGACATCTCTATATAGCCTCCCGATATTTTAATTTACAGAATAAAACGAGATTAATATTATAACAGATAATAAAATTAAAAGAAGAAAATTTTTAATATATGTTTATATTTTTTGTAGTAATACAATTGTTATTACAAAAAATGCTATTAGAAGTATTGGTATTATTATTACTATCAATACAGAAAGAACTGATGTTCCACCTTTTTTTTCAATTAGATTTTTAAATTCTTCATCACTGTTTGCTGTAATTTTTAATTTTTTTAATTTTTTGTATGTATGTTTTGCATAAAGATAATTTCCATATATACCTAAAATAAATCTTAGTATAATATCAATACCTAAGATTGCAAAAAGAAGATAAGGTATTAAAAAAATAAATAAATATGAGTACATTTTTCTATAAGCTAACCAATGTATAGGAAAGAAAAAAGCAGGCCAATTCCAAGTTGTTCTTGAGTATATTAAAGACATCCATTTCCATCTAATCAAATAATAATCATTATTTCCTTGTACATATGCTTTTAATGTATCTTCGTCAAATTCTTCAAATAATTTTTTTACTACCATTTTAAAAATCCTAAAAAGTATTTAAATATACTCACAAGTATCATAGCTAAAAAAAGTCCAACAGTTAAATCTATAAATAAACCAATAAATAGGGCAGATAAACTAGTGTCTCCTTTCATAACAGATAACACATAAAGATTATCTTTATCTTTCAACAAAAATTTGTATTTAGTTAAAGTTTTATAAGTATAACGTGCATATAAATAGTTTCCGATAAATCCTATTATAAGCAATAATCCTAAAAAGAGAGTTAATATAATAATCTCTAAATGCTCATTTTTATTTTCACTAACTGGTAAAAGAAATAATAAAGCGAAAAGGATGGTAGAAAATAAAACTGAGTAAATATACATTTTTCTAAAATTTAGCCAAAATATGTTAAAAAGGAAAGCTGATAAATTCCAAGAAAAAATGGTATCGTTATCAGCCATACTTTTCCATTTTTCTATATAGTAATCTGCATTAGTTTTTACAAATTTTCTAATTGTTTCTTCGTCAAACTCAGAAAATAATTTCTTTACAATCATAATTAATAACCATAATAATTATTTGACGAAACTGCAAATAGCATAAGGATTATTATTTCAATAGCTAGGAATATACCTATTAAGATAAATACAGCTAAAACTGATGTTCCTCCTTTTTGCAATGCTAATTTCTTTAAATCCTCAGGATTAGAAGATATTAAAGACAACTCTTTTAACTTTTTATATGTATGCATCGCATATACATAATTTCCAAACATTCCAAAACCTATCCAAACCACCAATCCTGCAATAATATTTATTAAAGGTATTAGAGATAGTAATAAACCTATAATAAGTATAATAAGTGCATACACATACATTTTTCTGTAAACCATCCAATAGATACCAAAAAAGAATGCAGGCCAATTCCAAGAAATTTTAGAACCTGTTTCAGCCATTAATTTCCATTTGATGAGATAGTAATCGGAGTTTTTTTGAACAAAAGATTTTATCGTCTCTTCATCAAATTCTTCTAAAAGTTGCTTTGTAATCATCTATTATCTCCTTTTAGTGTATTTTTTATTTATTAATATTATGTAATTTTTTTCCTTTTCTAATTTAAAAATTTAAAAAGAAAAAACAAAAACTTAAATGTTAAACTTTTCTTTTATAACTTTCTTCAGCTCTTCAACGGTTATATTTTCATCAACTCCCAATATCTCTAAAAACTTTCCTATAGTTATCCATTTCTTCAATACCATTCCTTGAGTTATTAATTTTTCAAAAGGTTCATCTATATCAATTAATCCTATATCCCTTAAAAACTTTGTGAAAAATCTTGAGTATAAAAGGTGTAATACTGCGTGCTCTATACCACCTATATAAACATCAACAGGCATCCAGTATTGGGCTTTATCCTTATCAAATGGTTTTTTATCGTTATGGGGGTCTGTGTATCTTAGGAAGTACCAGGAACTGTCAACAAAGGTGTCCATTGTATCTGTTTCCCTTCTAGCTTTACCTTTACACCTTGGACAGGTTGTATTTATAAAATCTTCATTTGTTTCCAATGGATTACCTTGACCTGTAAACTCAACATCTTCAGGTAGTTTTACAGGTAAATCTTCCTCTGGAACGGGAACAACTCCACATTTTTCACAGTAAATTATAGGTATTGGTGTTCCCCAATATCTCTGTCTAGATATATTCCAATCTCTTAATCTATAGTTTATTGTTTTCTTTCCAATTCCTCTTTTCTCCAATTCTTCAGTTATTTTTTCCCTAGCTTCTGATGATTTTAAACCATTGAAACTGTTAGAATTTATTAAAATCCCCTCACCTGTGTACGCTTCTTTATCAAAATCCCAATCTTTATCTTCTGGTTTTATCACAGGAATAATCGGAAGATTATACTTTTTGGCAAACTCGTAATCCCTTTCATCATGGGCAGGAACAGCCATAATTGCTCCTGTACCGTATCCCCATAATATATAGTTAGCTATGTATATAGGTATTTTTTTATTGTTTAAAGGATTTATCGCATATCTTCCTGTAAATACTCCTTCTTTTTCATCAACTATATTTCTATCTTTAGTTGACATAGATATATATTTTTTAACAAATTCTTTCACCTCTTCTTCGTACTCTGTACCTTCAGCCAATTTTAAAGCTAAAGGATGTTCTGGGGCTATTGCCATAAAGGTTGTTCCAAAGATAGTATCAGGTCTGGTTGTAAATATTTCTAATTCCTCATCTAGTCCTTCTATCTTAAATCTGGCAGTAGCACCGACAGATTTACCTATCCAGTTTTTCTGCATAGTTAAAACTGCTTTTGGCCATTTATCCTCAAGTTTTTTTAAATCTTCTAACAACTCATCTGCGTAAGCAGTTATTTTGACAAACCAAGAAGGTATTTCTTTCTGCACAACTGGAGTATCACATCTCCAACATTTTCCTTCTATAACCTGTTCGTTAGCTAAAACTGTTTTATCGTTTGGACACCAATTTACTACAGCAGATTTTCTATAAACTATTCCTTTTTCATACATCTTTAAAAATATCCATTGGTTCCATCTGTAATACTCTGGGTCGCAAGTTGCAATTTCTCTGTCCCAATCGTAAGAAAAACCTATCCTTTTCATTTCTTTCTTCATATACTCTATATTGTCATAAGTCCATTTGGCAGGATGGACACCACTTTTTATTGCAGCATTTTCTGCTGGCATACCAAAAGCGTCCCATCCCATAGGGTGAAGAGTATTTTTACCTTTCATTCTGTAAAATCTGTTTATAACATCCCCTATTAAATAATTTCTAACATGCCCCATATGTATTCTTCCGGAGGGATAGGGAAACATCTCCAAAGTGTAAAATTTTTCTTTAGATTTATCCTCCTCAGTTTTATAAATCTTTTTTTCTTCCCATTCCTTTAATAACTTTTCCTCTATCTCCTTAAAATTGTATTCCTTCGTCAAACTGTAAACCTCCTATCAGACAATTTTTTTCTGTCTTTTTTTCAATTTTATAGAGAAATTTATAATATCTATCCATTTTGATATTTCAACTACAATAAAGGTTAATAATGATGGAATTATTGAATAGAAAATTAAATTTTTATCAAGTCTTTCTAATCCTAAGATATGTGGGAAAAAGTAAAATCCGAATATTAAACTACCTAAGGCTATCAGTATAACTAAAACTGTTAAAAGATTGTTTGCTACATACTTGAAAGGGTTTTTTAGGAAAGGCATATTATTGCCGTATTGGAAGGCTAAAACAATATTCGTTAAAGCTAACGAGAAAAACAAAATAGGAAGAATATATTTTTCCGATACAAAGAATAGAACGTATATCACTAAAGCTAAATTTAAACCTATTGCAAAAAGAGATGTGTTAATTATGTCCATGATATGTGAAAAATTAAAAATAAATCTTTTTTTAGGAATATCTAAATATTTATTCTCAAATTTACTGAGAGGAATTCCTCTAGTTAAAGTAATAACAGTAAATAGTTTTAAACCTAACATCTGTAAAATTGTAAATAAAATTATGTTTTTGTAAAAATAAAAGCTAGATATTAATGCTGTAGATATTATCGAAGTTGATATTATATAACTTAAAGAGTTTTTAACTTTCTTCCTTAATTCACCTGCCATCCTAAATAAATCTGTAATCTTTGTTAAAGATAAATCCTCTACCACAACTGAAGAACTGTTTTTTAAAGCTTCATACGACTTTTTATCAACTACACTTACATCCGCCATACTGAAAAGATTAACATCTTCCACATATCTACCTGTTGTAAGAATAGATTTGCCTTTCCATTTAAGCAGTCTAGCAACTCTTTTTTTATCTTGTGAAGTAGCTTCAGCTATAACTGGACATCTCTCTATCAATTGGTATAAATCTTTATCTTCATAATTTATCAGTTTTGAATGATTTAAAGATAAATCTCCTTCGTTGTATAAACCTATCTCTTTAGCAAAGGCAACTGCCTCTTCCAGTTTGTCCTCAGTAAACATAATTATTTTTCTATTAGAATGTTTAAGCTCTAAGATTTTGTCTATAACATCCTTTTTAGTTTTAACTTCAAAACCTACAAATCCAAGAAAATTTAACTTAATATCTTTAATATCTTCAGGTTTTTTATCTGTTTCACCAAATCCAAAGGCTATAACTTTTAAACCTTTAGAACTTAACTCATCAAACCAATCTAAAAATTTCTCATCTTTATTTTTAGATAAAAGCCATATTCCATCTATTGAACCTTTTGCAAATATATAGTATTTATCTTTTAATTTATGAATAGAAATTTCTACATCTAATCTTTTATCCCTAAACTCATCTACCTTTTGATACTGATTTCTAGCAAGCTTCCAGTTAAACTTTTTTTGAGATAACCAATTGATTAAAGATAAGTCTATAGGATTACCTTCTACATCAGTTGCATTATTACATAAAGCAGATGTTAACATTAACAAGTATAGATTATTTCCTCTATAATCGCTTACTTTATAACTGTTATCAGTTAGAACTCCCTCTTTATCTATCAGTAAATACTCAACTTTAGGTATATTTTCAACAGATATTAAATCTTTTATAAATATTTTTTTATCCACAATTGAAAATATACCTCTCAATATAAGAAGAGACACTGTAAGAAATATTCCTTCTGCTAAAATTGAAATGGCAGTTATTAATGATAAATCTATAAGATTATAGTTAAATAATTTTCCCGTTTTTAAATAAATGTATGTAAAATAACCTCCTATTAACCCAATGAAAATAATTATCCATAAAATTACAAATATAATTAAACTTCTCTTTACTCCGCTTTTTCTTTTAAACTTCTTTAAAACATCAAAATTTCTGTTTATATAACAGTTTTTCCCAACAGAAAAAACAACTCCCTTTCCGTAGCCGTCGTATACATAACTACCTTTGAAAAGGATATTTTCCATTTCTTCAACTTTTGAATTTTTATCTAAAACAACATCCGCCTTCTTCCTAACGGGAACAGTTTCACCTGTTATAATTCTCTCATCTACATAAAGATTATTATCTTCTATAACCCTTATATCTGCGGGAACATAATCTCCTTTTTTTAATAAAACAACATCACCTACAGTAATCTCTTTAATAGGTATATTTTTCTCTTTACCATCCCTTATAACAGTTATATAAATATCTGTCAGATTTTCAAAATTAGTTATAAGCTTATTTCTGTAAAACTCAAATAAAAAACTGTATAAGACATAGAACAAACCAAAGAAAGCTATTATTGAAGCCTCAAAGGTTTTATTGATATAGACCAGATATAATATGGATAGTATTACCAATAAAACGAAAGGTTTACTGAATTCTTGAAAAATTAAAATGAAAAGATTTTTCTTTAAACTTTTAGTTATATTTAAACCTAAATTTTTAAGTCTTCTTTTAGCTTCATTTTCAAATAAACCATAATTTGAAGTATCAACTTCTTGAATGGCATCTTTAACCGAAATTGAACAAAACTTTTTCTCCAAACTTTCCCCCTTAACTATTTCTCTAAGCCTTGAATTTGTCTAATCTTCCTTGCTAACTCCCTTATTGCCTCTATTTCGGATAAGCCTTTCTTTTCCATAAGTTCTCTAACATACTGAGCTTTTGCTAAGGTATTAATCATCTCCAATGTATCCCCTGAAACTTCACAGCTAGTTTTACCTTCCTCTAAAACTTCATTTATACAGCTTTCAATTTTTTCAACAGAATATTTTTTTGCTAACTCTTTAATCTCTTTTATATTCATCTTAAAAATCCCTGGTAAACCAAAGTGTAAAAAACTAATTACACTTTGGGCTGGGGTATTTGTATTCCGCCTTTAACTTGTGTTTTAAATCTTCTTCTCTTTCTTTCGTTTTAAAACACAAGTTATTCAGGTGTGGATATGTCCCCAGCTGGCGGTATT
>QNZF01000060.1 GCA_003978485.1 Persephonella sp. | reverse complement strand
GACTGTGTTGTAAGTTAAAAATACTTTTTCAGGCTCGTACTCTTTCCCTTCTCCTTTTTCTTTAAACAGTTCGTATAACTCTTTATCAAAATCTGGATTTTCTATATCTATATCTGAAAGTCTTAAAAGCTTTTTGTTGTCAAGTCTAACTAGGAAAGGTAAGTCCGTAAATGTTTTAACAAAATTAGGTTTATAAAGTTTTTTCTGGATTATTTCATTGATTATTGACATAGCTAAATGTCCGTCATACCCCGGCTTTACAGGAACCCATAAGTCTGCATGGATAGCTGATGAGTTAAAGTCTGGAGTTATAACTATCTGTTTAGAACCGTTATACTTCCCTTCCCATAAGAAATGGGCATCAGGTATTCTTGTTTTGTTAGGGTCTTGTCCCCACCATATGTTTACATCTGTTGTATAGAAGAAATCGTAAGAACAACCTATATTACCTTCTCCGTAGACAACTGTAACTCCCGGGAACATATCACCAACATAAGAAGCTATATAAGCTCTTACTGCTCCTAAAAGTGTCCCTAGTCTTTTCCCTGCCGCACCTCTTGCCTCAGTTAACATTCCAGCTCCAACGTGGATAAACAGTCCTTCAGGTCCCTTTGTTAACATCGTTTCATAAATATTTTTAGCAACTTCTGTAATAGCCTCATCCCAACTAATTCTCTTCCATTTACCTTCTCCTCTCTTTCCTACCCTTTTAAGTGGATATAAAACCCTATCTTTTTCATATGTTACTTGAGAGTGTTGAACACCTTTATTACATCCCCTTGGGTTAAAGTCAGGTATTTTTGGATTTATTGGAGTGTAGTTTGCAACCTGATTTTCCCTTGTGATAATACCGTTGTTAACCCAAACATCCCAAGCACAGTTTCCCTGACAGTTTACACAGTGGTAAGCTGTCCCGTGGGCTTCTTTGTTATCTCCATATGTAAATGCGAACTCGTTCCTATACATATTCTCCGTATAACTTTTATTTGGATATGAACTTCTTGGGTCATCAACTATAACCGCTTTGTCCTTTGCAAAGGCAGAACTACCACCTACTGTAATTCCAGCCCCTGTTAATCCAAGGGCTTTTATGAAGTTTCTCCTAGTTAACTTCATTTATATATACCTCCTTGATAATTTTTTATTAAAGGAATAAAAAAGATGAAGGTTTATAAACATCCTCCTCCACCGCCAGCTTGTGGTGGTTCATACTCTCCTTCGTCAGCAGGATAACCTTTTACTTCGTCCCACATTTTTATTCCACCTATAACATTTCTAACAATAATAAACTTTCCTTTACATTTTTCATAAGCTTTAGGGTCACCATTTTCAGATATTACAAATGTAGGTAGATAAGGATTTATCTGTTCCCTTGCCTCTTTAGGTGCTTTGTTTATATCACAGTCTGGAACTGGTATAGAACCGGGTATATGAATTTGGGTGTAATACATATAATCGTCATCTGGTTCTTCATCTTCATTTGGTGGGGCGTAAGGTCTAACATCTATCACCTGTATTGTTATTTTAGGATTTCCTAATAGTTTATATAACTCATCAGGGCTTGCAGGTATTTGGGATTTTAATGATAACTCTTGTTTACCAAAAACTAACAATGTTATTGATAAAACAGCTATAATTCCGATATATATAGCCCTTTCAACTTTAGGAGATAACATTACTCTTCACCTCCTTCGTCTTCTTCTGTATCACTTTCATCACTGTCTTCATTACTTTCCTCATCTTCACTATCCTCATCACCTTCTTCTTCCTCGTCTCCTTCCTCTTCGCTTTCACCATCTTCATCATCTTCTTCGCCAACGTATATAACATTTATACTTTTTGCTTTTTCTACTTCTGTTTGTAAAGCCGATAACTTACTTTTTTCTCCTATAACTGCCAATAAAAGAACTATTATTGCTATCCAAAATAAAATTCTCTCAATTATGCTCATCTTTACTTACCTCTTAGGCTTTAATCGTAAACTTCATCAGCTTCTTTCTTAGCAGAGAAGAATTCCTGAATTTTTCCTAAATATATTAGATTTGCCACTATTATCCCTGTTATAAAGTAAGTTGCAGACTGTAGCATTGAACCTATTGAAAGTGTTGGGTATGCAGATATAAACGCTCCTGTTGTACAACCACCACCTATCATAGCACCTAAAGCTATTAATAAACCTGCTCCAAATGCTATTCCTATTCTTACCCAAGGTATTGGAGTAATGGCCTTTGCAAAAGGTGGTGGAACAACATCAAATTTTAATTTACCTGAAATTATTGCCGCTAATAATGCCCCCGGTATAACTCCAAGTATTAATCCTGCGTGCCATATGATTGTAGGAGAGATTTTTGGAACAATAGATAATGGTTGTCCAATTAAATGGGCTATCCAACCGACTAAGGCTAAAGCTCCACCTGAAAAGCCTAGGTACTCTCCCTGTGCTGTAGCCCAAGCTATTATTAAGCCTGCTAAAATACCAGATATTGCCCAGTGCCATTCTCCTTTTATCATAGCTGTGATAGGATTTGAATACTCTTCTTCCTGATAATATTTTTTCGCAGGGTCTAGCCAGTCAGCAACAACTGCAAAAACTATAAATATTGCTCCCCAAACTAAAGCTAAAACTCCGTAAGGTAAGCCTAATAAACCGTAAAGCGTAAGTTTTTCTTTTGTTCCAAGTATTCCTATATCAACCAAAGTTGGTTTAATTCCAGCATATATTAAAATTCCCAATATAACACCTATTACACCAGCTAAAGCTACTAACTTTCCAGCTCCTACCCTTGCAAAACAAGTTCCCGGGCAAAAACCAGCTGAAGCCATTCCTATACCAAAGAGAACACCACCTACAAAATGGGCTATACCCATATATGGCATAATCCTTGGTATAAGGTTTGTACTTTCAGCAAATCCAAAAATATCTGCAAAACCGTATATAATAGATGTTGTAGCTATAGCTATAAATGCAAATTTCATTATTTTTAAATCTCTTAGTAATAATAATCCTTCTACTCTAGAATATCTTACAGCACCAACTTTAAATAATACAAAACCGAATAACGCACCTGTTAAAAGACCCATTATTAAATGGCTCATATGCTCCATTTTTATTTCCTCCTTTTAGATTAAAAGGGGCTTAAAAGCCCCAGAGTGATTATTTTTCTACTGGAAGGTTAGGGTCATTACCCCACTCGTCCCAAGAACCTACGTAAACTTTAGCTTTAGGAACACCTGCTAATTTAGCTGCAGCGTAGATGAAAGAACCTCTTCCTAAACCAACGTGACAGTATGTTATGAGAGTATCAGTTTTAGGGTCAAATCCTTTCTTCTTGAGTTTCTTAAAGAATACTTTCTTTAACTTTTTAACAGGTTTAAATAGATGTTTACCCGGTTTACCTTTAGGGTTTCCTGCAACTTTTTTCCATTCAAAGAATACAGCTCCCGGTATATGACCACCTCTTTTAACTTTTTCGTGCTTACCGGGTGCTTCTAAAGCCTCTAATAGAGTTTTTCCTGTATACTCTGCAAATCTTCTAGCGTCTAAAATAAAGTATTTTGATTTTTTACCATTTTTCTTTATATCCTCTACTGCTTTTAAAACTTCTTCCTTTGTAGCTATCATATCTTTTTGAACGTTTACTTTAAACGTTTTTGCAGCAGGTTTCTTTCCTTCACCTGTTTCTACAGGATAACCTTTGTGCTTCCAAGTAACGAAGCCACCATCTAACATTTTTACATCTTTAACACCGTAAAGTTTTAGATAGAACCATACACCTGAAGCGTTTGGACCTCTTCCGTCATCATAAGCTATAACTTTAGTGTTGTTGTCTATTCCTAAACTTCCTATAAATTTAGCTGCCCTGTCAGGACACATAGGTAATCCATCACACTTCCTTATGTCCGCCAAATAGTGTAAGTCGTGTGCAAATGCATGTGCCGAACCGGGGATATGACCAGCTTTAAACTTCTTATCACTATCACCACTTACAAAGAGTGCTCCTTTACTATCGTAAACCTTTTTAGCATCATCAACCCATATTAGAAAGTTTTCAGCCTTGGCTAATCCAGTTAAAGCCATAGAACCTAAAACTGCAAAAGTTAAAACTTGTTTCTTCATAATGAAGACCTCCTTTTATAAAAAAATTCGCTTTCAAACTTTATCATTAAAATCAGTTAGTTAACAACGCCTAACTGATATGAATTAATTAATATGCTAATATTCAGATGTTATAACATCTATATACCTAAATAGTTGGAATAACAATGCTATTTTAGATTTTAAATTTTGTTGATTTGGTGTATACTTAGAAGGAAGTTTAAACGGATTAATTTATAAGTATTTATTTACTAACAAATAGTTAAAAATAAAAAGCAGTAAAAAAGCAAATTTTTATTGTAACTAATCCTATAATTTATCCTGTTTTTTCAGTTGAACTTAAACAGTATTTATTCTCCATATAAAAAACTTTTTCTCCTATTTTCCCAATATTTTTAGCTCCAAAAATTATAATTGCAGTAGAACCGCTTTTTATATCTTCAACGTTTGATTTAATAACATCTTTTATTATCTCTAAGTCCACTCCATTTAAACCATCTAAAGTTGTATCGCTATGGAAAGTAATATATTTCTCAGCCTGTCTATTACCAATTATAAGATTTCTAGATTTTATATTTGGGTCAAACTCTGTTTTTAACTGTATCTCCATTTTTGGATTTTTATATAAATTATCTTTAACTTCTTTACCAACTATAAATATAGGATTTGTTAAAAATCTGGGATTATCTAACGGAATATCTTTTAATTCTGTGTTTAATCCCCATATCTCAATATTTCCTTTATTTAGTCTAAAGACAGTTAAATTATCTTTTTCTATTATATCTTTTACTCTTGCCCTTAATACTCCCTTTAAAGAACCACTTCCATATAAAACGTTATGTGGAACATTTTCTTTGTTTATCTTTAATGAAGAATTTAAAACTTTCCAACCTATAAATTGGAACTCCTCTTCGGAACAGTTTAAGCCTAGATTTTCACTAAAAAGTCTTATATGTTTTATAAATAAAAGTTCTTCTCTACTTCCTGCAGGTCTTCCTTTACCAAATTTAGTTAACTCAGGTATATATTCTCCTTTCCTTTGTTGGAACAATGCAAAAAGACAGCCACAATAATTTTGGTGATAAATCTCCATCTCTTTAGAAAGTTTATTCATCTTCTCAATTCCGCCACCTTTTCTAAAATCTATTGCTAAAAACTCCAAACCATACTCTTTAGCCGTTTTCTCTCCTATACTTTTTAAAACTTGAAAATCTTTTTTTGGGCTCATCATTAAAACTGTAGTGATTTTGTTAAAACCTAACTCTTTAGCTAACTTTGCTGTTTTCTCTAATCTTAAATCGTGGCAAACGGAACACCTTTCGCCCCTTTCAGGCTCATTTTCTAAACCTTTAGTTTTTTCTAACCATATATCTAAATCGTAATCTCCCTTTATACACTCTATATTTAAATCATCACAAACCCTTTTAGTCTCAAGCCACCTTAACTCGTATTCTTCCTCAGGATGGATATTAGGGTCGTAAAAGTATCCTACAATCTTACTGTTTGGAAAATCTTCTTTTAATTTTCTTAATGGGTAAACTGCATCAACTCCACAACATATATGAACTAATATTTTATTTTCCATATTTGGCATTTCTCCTAAGAATTGTTTTCAGGATTTTTTAAATCTCATTATAGAGTGATAAAAAATGCATATCAATAAAAAATGCCTATGACTAATTACGATAAAAAGGATACGATACATTATTTTAATTAAAACATATTATCAGAGTTTAATTTCCGAATTAGTGTTTGTTAAACATATAAAACTATATTTTACCTCTCTGATTTTTAACATTTATTAGGACATTAAATTTATTAGAAAATAAGAAAAAATAAATTTTAAAGGATTTTATTATGGAACAGCCTAAAGAGTTATCATTTTTTATTAAAGATTTAAAGTTATCAAATTCAGATGAAGATACTGTCAGGGAAAGATTTAACGATAAATTAAAAGAGTTTGGATATACACTTATAGACGATACAGCAGTTTTAAGAAATAATAAGATTAGCTCCATGCGTGGGTTAGAAATAAAAACACAGGAAGAAGTGGAAATGTATGTTTTTGCAAAAGAAACAGACAAAGGCTTATTTGTAAGTATAAAAATACTATAAAAGGGGAAAAGACTAAGTTTGAACGTTAAACTCTCTCAAAGCTTCGTTTAAAGATACTTTTTTATCCGTTGATGGTTTTCTTTTGCCTATAATTAATGCAACAGGAACTCCATACTCTCCAGCAGGGAATTTTTTATTCATAACTCCCGGTATTACAACACTCCTTGCAGGAACTCTTCCTCTGTATTCAATAGGTTCTTCACCTGACACATCTATAATTCTGGTTGAACCTGTTATAACAACACCTGCACCTAAAACCGCCTCTTCTTCTATAATTGCACCTTCCACAATAATACATCTTGAACCTATGAAACAGTTGTCTTCCACTATTACAGGCTTAGCTGAAGGTGGCTCTAAAACTCCTCCTATACCAACTCCACCTGAAAGGTGAACATTCTTGCCTATCTGTGCACACGAACCTACAGTAGCCCAAGTATCAACTAATGTTCCACTACCAACATAAGCTCCTATATTTACATATGAAGGCATAAGAATAGCCCCTTTTTCTATAAAAGAACCATATCTAGCTGTTGCAGGTGGAACAACTCTAACTCCTGCTTCTTTCCAGTTCTTCTTTAAAGGAATTTTATCGTAATATTCAAAAGGTCCAACTTCCATAACCTTCATATCTTGGATAGGGAAGTATAAAAGTATAGCTTGTTTTACCCATTCATTAACAATCCATTCTCCTTCCTTTTTTTCTGCAACCCTAACTTTACCTTTATCTAACAAATCTATAACTTCCCTTACTGCTTCTTTATACTTATTCTCTTTTAATAACTCTCTATTATCCCACGCTTCAAAAATAAGATTTTTTAATTCTTCCATAAAAACCTCCTTAATTAATCTTTTTATAAAGATTATAAATTAAATTAATGATTTTGACTTTCTTCGTATCTTTCGTAAGCCTTTATTATTCTTTGGACGACAGGATGTCTTACCACATCTTTTTCTGAAAAGTATGTAAATCCTATATCTTCAATATCTTTTAAAACTTTAATAGCTTCTATTAATCCTGACTGGGATACTTTAGGTAAGTCCACCTGTGTAATATCTCCCGTTATGACTGCCTTTGAACCAAAACCTATCCTTGTTAAAAACATTTTCATCTGTTCCCTAGTTGTATTTTGAGCCTCATCTAATATGATAAAAGCATCGTTTAAAGTTCTACCTCTCATAAAAGCTATTGGGGCTATCTCTATAATATTTTTTTCCAACATATCCTTTATTTTGTCAGCGTCTACCATTTCATATAAAGCATCGTATAAAGGTCGGAGGTAAGGGTCAACTTTTTCCTCTATAGTGCCCGGTAGAAAACCTAACTTCTCACCTGCTTCAACGGCAGGTCTAGTTAAAATAATTTTGTTTACTCTATTCTGTTTTAGATATGAGACAGCCATCGCAACTGCAAGATATGTTTTCCCTGTTCCTGCAGGACCTATTCCAAAAGTGATTGTATTATTCTCTATAGTATTAACATAATCTACCTGACTTTTGGTTTTTGCTACGATTGTTTTTTTTCTGTGCGTTATTAAAATAACTTTTTCTTCTACAAACTCATCTTCTTCATCTTCCTTTTTTACAGTATTTATAGCCAATGATAGAACATCTAGAGAACTTTTTATTTTATTTTCATCTAATTTTTTAGCTAAATTTTGTAAAAAATTCTCAAACTTATCTATGTTTCCTTGCTCCCCCTGTGCTAACAAACTGTTTCCCCTAGGTATAATCTGTATATGGAAAATCTTTTCAAACTCTTTAATATTCTCATCTCTAGAGCCTAAAACTAAATATAAAACATCTTCAGGTATCTGAACCTCTAACTTTTCTATGATTAAACCTCCAAACAATAATTTTTTTAACAGTCTATATTATAAGTTTTTTTAATAGAATTTTACTGAAAATTAACATTTTTTCAGGAATTATTAATTTATTCTCTGCCAACTTCCCTGTCTATCTCTATTTTTGTGAGAACAACATTTAATACAGAGTTAACAAGGTTAATTTGTGCGTCTGCAAGATTTTTTTCAGAATTAACTAAGGCTACAATATCGTTTTTTCCAACTTTATACTCTCCTAAAGTTTGTCTGTAGTTTTCCTCAGCTTGTTTTACTATCTCCCTAGCTAAATTTAATCTCTCTAAATTTTTCTTATAAGTTATGTAAGTTTTATACAGATTTAATTTTATCTTTCTTAAAGTCTCTTTTACATCATACCTTACAGAAAGTTGGCTATGTTTTGCAGACAAATATCTGTAATATCTACCTAAACCATCAAATATTAACCAATCAAGCTTTACTCCGTATATACTATAGTAATCTTTTCCAGAAAGGGAACTATAATTTTTATTTCTTTGGAAAAACAATGATATTGACGGTGTATAGTCATAAATAGCCTGTTTAGTATTTAATTCGGAAATCTTTTCTTTTATTCTTAATGCTTTTAATAACGGTCTTTTTACTAACATCTGTTTGTACAAACTTTGAAAATTTTCAATTTTTTCATTACAGAATGAGTAAAACTCTTTTTCATCAACTTCAGTTTTTGCTTCTAAAGGCAATCCTATTAAACTATTTAACTCTGCTATAGATGTTTCGTAATCTGATTTACTCTGTATGTAGTTATACTTGGCGTTTTCAAATCTTACTTTTGAATTTAAAACATCAGACTTTTTTACTAAACCTAGTTTATACTTTTCTACAGCAACTTTGTAATCTATCTCTGCATATTTTAATTGTTCTTTTCTATACTTTAAAACCTCTTTATAAGCAGTAGCAATAAAATAGGCTTTTTTTACACTGTAAACAGTGTCTAATACTTCTTCTTTATAACTTTCAGATTGATTAAAATACTCATTTTTACTAATCTGGTACTGGATAATATTTTTACCACCGTTAAATATAACCCAGTTAATATTAATTGAGTGGTTTCTATTAAAATAGCTTAAAGGCTCAATATCTGAATACTTACTGTAGCTAAAGCTGTAAGATATTATTGGAGTAAAATTGAAAATATTAGATTTATATGCAAATTTAGATGCTAATTTTTCTTCCTTTACAAGCTTAAGCTTAGGATAGTTAACCTTTGCCATTTCAATAGCTTCTTCTAAAGATAAGCCATAGCTAATGTAAAAAGAAAAGGAAAAAAGAAAAAATATTAATATAAAAAATTTTTTTACCATCCCACTAAATTTTCTAATATGCTTTTTTGTTTATCTGTAAGAATTTCCATTATCTTTATATATTCTGCGATGTCAAGACCTGAAATTCTAAGTTTTAAACTTGCAATCCTAACAAGTATACCTCTTATTGCATTAATATTTTTTTGTTTTATATAAGTGTTTAACTGTTTGTTTGCCAGATTTAATCTAGCTTTCATATCTAACATTTTATTTTCTACATTTCTATGTATTCTTTCTATCAATTCTATCTGTGTAGGAGTTAATCTTAAAGTATCCTTATTTGTCATTAATAAATCATATACACTGTATTTTCTAACTAAATAATAATTGTTAACATCTTGACAGCCTAAAGGTATATTTTTATACACTATCTTTGTCTTTACTATAGGTCTACAAGGTGGACAGGTAGATTTTATTAAGTTTTTCTTTTTATTTTTCTCCTTCCTTAACTCCTCTAGCTCTTTTTTTAGGTCTAACTCATCAATGTCATCGTCTGAAGTTATCTCCTGTTCCAAATCCTGTTGTTCAAGTTGTTTTTCCAAACTTTCAATATCTTCAGCTTTTGCTAAATTTGATAAAAAGAAAACTAAAAGGATTAACGGAAAAGATAGAAATAACTTTTTCATAATGAACCCCCTCTCACTAAAAATAAAAATTAAATTATCAAATTTTAATCATTGGACTTTTTTATATTATTTTGTGAATTTAGTGTGAAACTATTCTGTTTTATTTTTCTTTTTTAAAGTTATTAATTTTCTTAATCTTTTCTGTGGTTTTTTATTAAACTTTCTTAGTTCAAATTTACTCTCAGAAACAAAAATATACTTAGGTATGTAATACATTAAAGCTAAAGTTGTTGCCAAAATACTAACTCCTATATACTCAGGAAGTTTAAAACTAGGTGCTTTTATTATAATCTCCCTAAGAACAGCTATTAATGTTGTTTTTACCATTAATGATGTATCAACTCTTCTTTCTTTAAGGTATATAATTGTAAGTCTGAAAATCTCTATAAGGATGAAAATATAAATAAATTTAGCTATAAGTGTGTAAACTTTAGAACCTTTTTTAAAAAGAGAGATTGCCATATCTGATATGGCAACAACGGTAATTATAAAAATAAAAATAACAAGGATAAGGACAATTATGTCCTCAACAAACTCTAAAAAATTACCTATTTTTTTGTGTATCTTTGCCTGTTCGAATAAATCTATCTTTTTTTTCTTTTCTTCCATTATTCTTTTTAGTAAAAGTTTATTATTATAAAATAAAGTTTAAAACACCCGTTTATTTTTCTCAATTGATGAAACTTCATTCTCATTTAACTCTAAATCAATCTCCTTTTCTAAATTTCTTAAACTCATATCAAAATCTCTCTCTATACTATCTAAATCTTCAGTATAATCAATATCTATAAGAGACAGCTTTATATCTATATTTTTAAGATTTAATGCTACTTCAACAGTATGTTTATATCCCTTTGGAACATAAATATTAAATATCCCATAGTAAGGTGGAGTAGTTCCTCTCTTTAGATGTGGATTTAATCTTTTTAAAGTCAGTAAAGGTATTCCGGTAATTTCAGAAATCTCTTTTAAAGAAACCTGTCTATTAACTTTGATAATTTCAAAATCTACATAATCTTCATTAAATTCATCATTTTTAAGAAAATCTTTCTTTATTACCTCTAAAGCTCCTAAAAATTTTAATGTATAATTCCTAGCTCCTTTAGGTATTCTATACTTTAATTTCCAAAAATCATACGTAAATCTATTGCCGACCCTTCTCTTTACAGCATTTTCTCCTATGTTATAGCCTGATAAAACAAAATACCAGTTTCCAAATGATGCGTGTAAATCTCTTAAATACCTAGCTGCAGCGATAGTTGATTTTTCTATGTCATACCTTTCATCTATCCATTTGTCCACTCTTAAACCGTAATGTCTAGCAGTCCTAGGCATAAACTGCCATAAACCTCCAGCTCCTGAAGGTGATACTGCAGTTATATTAAAACTACTTTCAATCACAGGTAAAAACACAAGCTCATCAGGTAAGTTATACTTTGAGAAAATTCTTTTTATTAAAGGTATATACCTCCTCCCCCTTAATAAACTTTCCTTTATAAGTTTTTTATTTCCTCTCTCCAATCTTTTTGCATAAAATAAAACTTCCCTTTTTGTTGGTATTTTCCAGCTTATTTTTATATCTGTATCAGAAGATGATGATAATTTTTCTATTTCCTTCCAAATATCACTTTCTTCAAGTATTTCGTTTAAAGCAATATCCAGCTTTTGAGAGTTTATATTTTCCAATTCGCTAATATCATCAGCTATAGCAGATGTAGAAATAATCAACCCTCCTGCTATAACTATTGGGGCAATTAAAAATTTTTTTAATCCCATTCCTTTACCTCCTCTAAAAATTTTTAAATTAATCCCCATTTTTTCCCACCTCTACTTAGATTTTTTTAGAAATTTATTGTTTCAAAGGGAAAATTTAAGGAAAAATTGAAATAAGGATTTTCAGGATTTTTTATCTCTTACATCAACACTTAATCTATGGGCTATTAAACCCTCTGCATTAGCTAGAGATTTAACATAATTTTTGAGTTTATCAAATCCATCTTTTTTAACGTAAATAATGGAACTTCTCTTAATAAAATCGTAAACTCCTAGAGGGGACGAAAATCTAGCAGCTCCACCTGTAGGTAAAACATGGTTAGGTCCAAGTATGTAATCTCCCAGTGGTTCTGTAGAGTACTCCCCTAAGAATATTGCACCTGCATTTTTTATTTTTTCCAACAGCTCAAAAGGATTTTTAGTGATTATCTCAAGATGTTCAGGGGCTATAAAATTGGCAAGTTTACAGGCTAAATCTAAATTGTCTACTATAAATATATGTCCGTATCTATCTAAAGATTTTTTAGCTATATCTTTTCTTTCAAAATTAACTAAAAGTTTGTTGTAAATAATATCTTTAACTTCTTTTCCTAACTTTTCAGAAGTCGTTATTAGAATTGATGCCGCCAGTTCATCATGTTCAGCTTGAGATAGTAAATCTACTGCCACCCATTCAGGATTTGTCGTTTCATCTGCTATAACTAATATTTCTGAAGGACCAGCTATACTGTCTATATCTACATATCCGTAAACATTCTTTTTAGCCAAAGCAACAAAGATATTCCCGGGTCCAACTATCTTATCTACCTTTTTAATCGTTTCTGTCCCAAATGCTAAAGCTCCTATCGCCTGAGCTCCCCCTATTCTATAAACAGTTTTTATTCCACATATATATGCGGCGGCTAATGTGTATTTGTTTGGATTAGGTGAAGTCATAACTATTTCTTTAACACCTGCTACTATTGCAGGAACAGCATTCATAATAACACTTGAAGGATAGGATGCCTTTCCACCGGGAACGTATAATCCGACTTTCTCTATAGGAATAACTTTTTGTCCTAAAAGTAAACCTTTTTCCTCTAAAAAGAAAGATTTTTCAATTTGGGCTGTATGGAAGGTTTTAACTCTCTCAAAGGCAATTTGTAAGGCTCTTTTTACATCTTCTTCTATTTCGTTGTAAGCCTTTTTAAGCTCCTCTTCAGATATTTTAAACTGTTCAGGAGATAGTCTTATATTATCGAACCTTTCTGTATATTCAACAACTGCTTTATCTCCATTCTCTTTAACATTCTTTAAAATCTGTTTAACTGTTTTCTCAAACTCTTCAATATCAGCTTCAGACCTACTGATTAATACCTTTAAAGCTTCATTTTTTTCAAATTTTTCATCAACAACCTTAAATATCTTCATTTTAAACCCCTTTTCAATTAGATTTATTTATTAGATTGGGGAGGAGGAAATATTGAAAAGGAAAATTGATTGGTTGATATTCTTCTTTTATCTTTTTATTGTTTATTCTTCTC
>QNZF01000061.1 GCA_003978485.1 Persephonella sp. | reverse complement strand
AACTTTGGCAGAACATATAAACTGTGTTGAAGATTTAAAAGATTGGAGTATTGAGGATTTAGAAAAACTGCCAGATATAGGTTACAAAGTAGCTACAAGTATATACGACTTTTTCCACAATGAAGAAAATTTAAAAATGCTTCAGGAATTGAAAGATTTAGGTGTTAAGACCTGTAAGGATAAATCGGAAGAAGAGAAAAAATCAGATTTGTTGAAAGGATTAACATTTGTATTTACAGGAGCTTTAAATTGTTGTTCAAGGGAAGAAGCTAAAAGTATGGTAGAAAGTTTAGGGGGTAAAGTCTCAAACTCTGTAAGTAGAAAAACTTCATTTGTTGTTGTAGGTGAAAATCCCGGTTCTAAATACGATAAAGCTTTAAAACTTGGAGTTAAGATTTTAAATGAAGAAGAGTTTTTAAAATTAATAAAGGGAAGGAATATAGAAAAGAAAATTAATTAAAATAATTAGACAAACTTTTTTTCCATATTTCCTTTAATTTAACTATATCTTCCTCTATATACTCATTGCCTATCTTTAGTTTTAATTTATCATCATCTATTGTTCTTCCTATTACTTTAAAGCCTATTCCCATTTTATTAGCTTTATCTTTTAGTTCTTCTAAGTCTTGGTCTGACACAGATATGATTATTAAACTTCTCATTTCGTCAAAAAGTTCAAAATCTTCCCTATACTTTGTATCTATATTAATATCTAATCCAAATGTTTTTTCTCCTTTAAATGCTTTTTCTAGAATTGCGGTTATTAAACCACCGTCAGAGACATCATGGGCAGACTTTATTTTATCGCTATTTTCTAGAATAAAATCCTTTAGTCTCAATTCCATATCTAAATCTATAGGTGGTATATCTCCTTCTATCTTTCCATAAACTTCTTTAAGGAATTCACTTCCATTAATTGTTGGTTCTTTATCAACATCTCCAATTAAAACTATGTTATCACCTATATTCTGATAAAACGACGGTATAGCATCTTCAGGTCTGTTTAAAACTCCAACGGCAACAAGAATTGGAGTTGGATATATATTTATTCTTTTGTCGGGTAATACAGTTTCATTGTACAGGGAAACATTACCACTTATAACAGGAGTATTTAATTTTTTACAAGCGTCAGCCATCCCTTTTGTAGCCTGTTCAAACTGCCACATAATCTCTGGATTTTCAGGATTTCCCCAGTTTAAACAATCTGTTATTGCAAGTGGTTTAGCCCCTGATATATACACATTTCTTACAGCTTCAGCTACAACCCTTTTTGCACCTTCATACGGATTTAAATAGACCCATCTACCATTACCATCTGAAGATATAGCAACAGCTTTTTCAGAGTTAATCTCAGGTTTTACAGCCCATTTTATCCTTAAAACTGCACTATCGCTACCCGGTTTTACAACCGTATTTATTCCAACTTCATAATCATACTGAGTGTAAACCCATTCTTTACTAGCTATTGTTGGTGATGCTAAAACTTTTTTTATACTTTCTTTTAAATCTAACTTTGGTAATTCTTCTTGATTAAAACTTTTAGTTTCCTTTAAATACTCAGGCTCTTTTCTAGGTCTTATATATATAGGTGCATCATCTACTATTGCTGATATTGGTAAATCTACAACTTTTTCCCCTTTATAAAAAACTTCCAGTCTTTTTGTATCTGTTGTTTCACCAATAACAGCCGCTTCTAATCCGTACCATTTTGCTATTTTTAAAACTTCTTCAACATTTTCTTCATCAACTGAATATAACATTCTCTCCTGACTTTCAGATAGCAAGATTTCGTAAGGTGTCATTCCTTCTTCTCTTAATGGCACATTTTCCAGATAAACCCTAACTCCCATATCTGATTTTGCCCCAAATTCAGAGGTAGAACCTGCTAAACCTGCCGCTCCAAAATCTTGACAACCTTCTATTAATCCTTTTTCCATAACTTCTAATGTACACTCTATCAGCCTTTTTCCAAAAAATGGGTCTCCTATCTGAACATTTGGTCTCTTATCTTCTGTTTCTTCTGAAAATTCAGCAGAAGCCATTGTAGCACCGTGAATTCCGTCCCTTCCAGTTGAAGAACCTACCATAACTAGCTTTTGTCCTAACTTTGTAGCTCTAGCTCTAAATATTTTGCCTTTTTCGAGTATTCCTAAACAGAAGGCATTTACTAAAGGATTTCCTGAATAAACTTCATCAAAAACAACTTCTCCTCCTATTGTAGGAACACCTATACAGTTTCCATAAAAACCAATTCCTTTAACAACTCCTTCAACTATACCTTTAGCGTTCTTTATATTGTTCCCTCTTTTATCATCTTTTCTTATATCTCCAAATCTTAAACTGTCAAAGGCACAAACAGGTCTGGCTCCCATAGACAAAATATCTCTAATAATTCCACCAACTCCAGTTGCCGCCCCATGAAAAGGCTCTATATAGGATGGATGGTTATGACTTTCTATTTTAAAAGCAACTGCATATTTATCATCAATTTCAACAACTCCTGCATTTTCACCGGGTCCCTGTAAAACCCATGGTGCATCGGTAGGAAATACTTTTAAAAAAGCCTTTGAAGATTTATAAGAACAGTGTTCACTCCATAAAGCTCCAAATATTCCTAGTTCAATCTCATTAGGTTCTCTTTTTATTAATTCAACAATTCGTTTATATTCTTCTAAGTTTAATCCATGTGCAGATAAGATTTTTTCTTCCATTTAAACCTCTAAAACTTAACAGATTTTATGTAAATATTTTACAAGTATTTTTTGGGATGATATTAGTTTTTAGTTTTTTATGGGGGAATAATGGTGTTCTCCTATCTATATTTTCTAATGAAACAGTTTAAACATTATATGGGCTTGATTAAACCTTTATATTTAAAATTTTTAATATAGTTAGTTAATACTTACTAGTTTATGATATTAATCATAATAATTTAGTTTTCTAAGTATTTATATTTGTTTAGTAAAACGGTTAGTAAATACAAACTGACAGGAGGAATAAAAATTGGATTTATTAACATTATCTAGACTTCAGTTTGGAATGACAGCTTTCTACCATTTCCTATTTGTTCCTCTTACATTAGGTCTTGCATTTATGATAGCCATTATTAAAACAATCTATCTTAAGAATAAAGATGAAAGATTAGACAAATTAGCAATGTTCCTTATGAAACTTTTTGCGATAAATTTCGCAGTTGGAGTTGCAACTGGTCTAACTATGGAATTTGAGTTTGGTACTAACTGGTTTGAATACTCTAAATTTGTCGGTGATATTTTTGGAGCACCTTTAGCAATAGAAGGATTAATGGCTTTCTTTCTAGAATCAACATTTATAGGACTATTTTTATTTGGTAAAGATAGAATTTCAGATAAGATGCACACCTTCGCAGCCTGGATGGTTGCAATAGGTAGTACATTGTCAGCTTTATGGATATTGATAGCAAATTCTTGGATGCAAACACCTGCAGGCTATAAGATAGTTGAAAGTGAACAGGGAGTAAAGGCTGTTCTAACTGATTTCTGGGAAGCGGTGATAAACCACACAACAGTTTTCAGATTTTTACACTGTGTTAACGCTGGTTATATAGTTGGTGGATTTTTCGTAATGGGAATTATGGCTTTATACATTTTAAGAAATAAAAATTCTAATATAGCTAAAATAGGATTAAAGTTTTCATTAATATTCTCCGTTATCGTCTCTTTAGCCCAAATAATCATTGGAGATATACACGGTTATCAGGTTACACACGGTCAACCGCTAAAAATGGCTATGATGGAAGGTAAATGGGAAACTGAAAAAGGGGCATCTTTAGATTTATTTGGCATAATTAATCAGGAAAAACATGAAACAAAAGTTTTGTTGGAAGTACCATACTTGTTAAGTATTCTCTCTTATCACGACCCTAACGCTGAGTTTAAAGGTATTAACGATTTAATTAAAGAGTATAAAGATATTGCTCAAAAAGCTAAGGAAAAAATACCTCTACTTGAAGAAAAACTTACAGAATTAGAGAAAAATAATGCTTCTAAGGAGGAAATTGAAAAAGTTAAAGCTGAGTTAGCGATGGCAAAAGCTAACGCAAAAGCGTACGATATAGATTATAAAGACTTACCATCAGTTGCTTTAGTATTTACCACATTCCACTTAATGGTATATCTAGGATTTTACTTTGTATTCTTAACATTGTTTGGTCTATATCTATTGAAAAGAGGGAAACTTTTTGAAAGTAAGCTCTACTTATGGTTATTAGTTTTATCTATACCTTTACCTTGGGTTTCTACAGAGTTTGGTTGGATAGCAACTGAGGTTGGAAGACAACCTTGGATTGTACAAGGTGTAATGTTAACAAGGGACGCTGTATCTTTCCACGTTGGAACTTATAATGTGTTATTCTCATTCATATTCTTCCTAACTATATATACTCTAATCTTCTTCGTGTTCCTATATGCAATGGTTAAAGCTATTAAGAAAGGAATAGAACCTGAAGATAAAAATCAACATCCTTTAAATTATCCATCGGCTCCTGTAGGTAATATAACTACATTTAGCAAAACTAAAGAAAGAATTTAAGGGAGGAATAAAAATGCCTGTAGAGTTATTTACAACATTGGAAGGTATATGGTTTGTTTTGGCTGGCTTTTTCCTTGTAGGTTATGCTTTAACTGATGGATTTGATTTAGGAACAGGAATACTAACTTTGTTTACAAACAAAGATGAAAATAGAAAGATTTTATATAATGCTGTTGCTCCTGTCTGGGATGGTAATGAAGTTTGGCTAATAGCTGGTGGTGGAATGTTATTTGCCGCATTTCCAATAGTTTACGCTTCAGCTTTTAGTGGCTTTTACTTGGCAATATTAATTGTTTTATGGGCGTTAATAGGTAGGGCGGTAGCTTTTGAATACAGAAATAAAAAAGGAAGTAAAACTTGGAGAAATATATGGGACATAGTTTACTGGTTAGGTAATTTTGTTCCTGCATTACTATTTGGGGTTGCTGTAGGAAATGCTGTTGTAGGCGTTCCTATAGACCAGAAGGGAGTTTATCACGGAACATTCTTTACACTACTAAGACCTGCTCCATTGTTAATGGGAATTGTAGGTGTGTTTATGTTTTTAATGCATGGCACAGCTTACCTTTTAAGAAAAACTGAAGGTGAAGTATTTGAATTAGCTAAAAAGTTTGCTTGGATATCTTTTATAGGATTTGTAATAACTTTAATTATTACAGACTTTATACTGGTTATTGTAGCCCCTGAGTTATACAGCAATTACTTTAAATATCCACTATTCTGGATAGCACCATTATTAATAATTGTTGGATTAATTTTATATTTCAAAAACTTAATATCTTCAAACTTTGATAAAGTAATATACGGTTCTACATTGGTATCTATTGGAACAGTTTTAACAATAGCATTTGCATCATATCCTGTTTTAATTAGGTCTTCCATAAATCCTGAATATAACTTAACTATATGGAACTCAGCATCATCTCATCTAACTTTAACGGTGATGTTGATAGCTACACTTATATTTATGCCTATGGTTATTACTTACACTATTTACGTTTATAGGGTGTTTAAAGGAAAAGTTAGCTCTGAAGGTGGATACCATTAGGGAAAACCTCCCTTCCTCCCTTCCCCTTAATCTCCACTTTTTTTCTCCATCTTCCTCTTCCTCCCTTCCATCTTTTTCTTTTTTTTCTTTTTAATTCATAATTATAATAAATGTTTTAAATATTAAAAAGGAGTTTAAATTAATGAAGTTAAAAGGATTTAATATGTTTGTAATTCTTATTTTATCTATCGTTTTAATTTTTAATTTATCCTATTCTCATGAAAATGGGAAACATCCCTATCATAATAATTACCAAAACTATTATGATGATACTTTTTATACACAAAATTCTTACAAATGTGATTTAAAAAAATATTGTTCTCAAATGGAAAGTTGTGAGGAAGCCAAGTTTTATTTATACAAATGTGGTTTAAAAAAATTAGACAGGGATAAAGATGGAGTTCCTTGTGAAAAATTATGTAAATAATTCTATTATCCAGTCTTTAACCTATACTCTTCAGTCAGTTTTAAATAATTTTCTAAAATCTTTTTCCCATAATCAGTTAGTATACTCTCTGGGTGAAATTGAATTCCCCATATACCGTATTTTTTATGTTTTATTCCCATTATTTCATCATCTTCCTTAGTCCATGCTGTAATCTCTATATCTTCTGGAATACTGTTTTTATCTATTACTAAAGAATGGTATCTTACCGCTTTAAATGGAGATGGTATTCCTTCAAATAAATCTTTTCCGTTGTGATATATATCTGATAACTTACCATGCATCAAACATTTTGCTTTAATAATTCTTCCTCCAAAGGCAACTCCTATTGATTGGTGTCCTAAACATACTCCTAGTATTGGGTAAATTCCTTTAAATCTTTTTATAACATCAACAGATATACCTGCCTCATTTGGAGTACAGGGACCGGGGGAAATAACTATACCGTCTATATCTTCCATATTTTCTATATCTTCAACTGTAATCTGGTCATTTCTAAAGACCTCTACATCCGCTCATATTGGACAATGTTATATGTAAAACTGTCATAATTATCAATCATTAATATCTTCATTTTTTTTACCTAAAAATTTATTCTTCCTTTTCTTCCACTATTTCATAGCTTTCTATTTGGTCTCCCGGTTTAATATCATTAAAATCTTTTAACATCAATCCACATTCATAACCTTTAGCAACTTCTTTGACATCGTCTTTAAATCTTTTAAGTGAGGATATTTCCCCGTCGTATATAACCACACCGTCTCTAACAAGTCTTGCCTTAGAGTTTCTTCTTACAACTCCCTCAATAACTATACAACCTGCTACAGTACCTACACCTTTAATTCTAAATATCTTCTTAACTTCACATATACCGAGAAGTTCTTCTCTTTTCTTAGGCTCCAGTAAACCTTTTAATGCTTTTTCTAGATCTTCTATTAAATCATATATAATTCCATATATTTTAATATCAATATTTTCTTCCTCAGCTGCCCTTCTAGCCGCCGCATCAGGTCTGACATTAAATCCTATAACTATACCATCTGAAGCTGCTGCTAACATTACATCACTTTCTGTAATAGCACCTATTCCACTGTGAATAATATTAATATTTACATTTTCAAACTTTTTAGCTAATTCTTCTATAGATTTTATTATCGCTTCTAAAGAACCTTGAACATCAGCCTTTAAAATAATATTTATCTCTTTAGCATCTTTTAGATTTTCAAGATGTAATCTTTTTCTTTTTGCTAGAAGTTCCTCTTCATACTTCTGTTTTCTCTGCTCCGCTAACTGTCTTGCTTCCCTTTCTGAAGATTTAACTATAAATTTATCACCTGCTTTTGGAACTTCTTGAAAACCTAAAATCTCAACCGGAGTACCGGGACTTGCTTCTTTTAGATTATTTCCTCTTTCGTCTAACATTGCCCTAACTTTACCCCATGTATGACCTGCAACGAAATAATCTCCTCTTTTTAATGTCCCATTTTCTATTAATACAGTTGCAACTGCTCCTTTTTTAGGGTCTAACTTAGACTCTATAACAGTTCCTATAGCTGGTTTATTTGGATTAGCTTTAAGCTCAAGTAGTTCTGCAACTAATAGAATATTTTCTAATAACTCATCAATATTTTTTCCCGTCTTAGCCGAAACGGGCACCATTATAGTATCGCCACCCCACTCTTCAGGTATAAGGTTGTATTGGGATAACTCCCTTTTAACTCTTTCAGGGTCAGCTCCCGGTTTATCTATCTTGTTAATTGCAACAATTATAGGAACATTTGCACTTTTTGCGTGATTTATAGCCTCAACTGTCTGTGGTTTAACACCGTCATCTGCTGCAACAACTAAAACTGCAATATCTGCTACCTTCGACCCTCTAGCCCTTAATGTTGTGAACGCTTCGTGACCGGGAGTATCGAGGAAAGTTATTTCTTTACCATTGTCCAGTTTTATTTTATAAGCACCTATATGTTGGGTTATTCCGCCTTTTTCCCTTGACGCTACATCTGTTTTTCTTATTGTATCTAATAGGGTAGTTTTACCGTGGTCAACATGTCCCATAACAGTTACAACAGGTGGTCTTTCTACCAACTCCCCTTCTTCTTCTTTTTCTTCTCCTAACAGTTTTGCCTTTTCTTCTTCTGGAAGTTCTTCAGTTATACTTACTTCTTCACCTTCCCTTTTTATCTCTGCAAGGAAGCCATGACTTTCTGCTATTTCCAATGCAACTTCAGGGTCTATATTTTGATTTACAGTTGCAAATATACCTTTTTTCATTAATTCTAAGATTATTTGATTTGCAGGAATGTCTAAGATTTCTGATAAATCTTTTACAGTTAATACTTCAGGTATTATAGCTATCTTGACTTCATCTTCTTCCTGCTTTTCAACTTCCTGTTTTTCTTCCTTTTCTTTCTTTTTCTTCTTTTTCTTTTTCTTTTTACTTGTACTTTCTAATAACTTTCTTAATGCCTCCAATTCTGCCTTTTCTTCCTTACTCTCTTTTCTTCTTTCCCTTTCCTCTGCCTGTACCTTTTCCCTTTCTTTTTCTTCATCTTTTACCGACTTTATCTGTGCTTGTTCAACTTCAGTTTGTAAACTAAATCTTTCTTCCTTTTCTCTAATTTTTTCAAATCTATTTTCAGCTTTAGCCTCTTCTCTTTTCTTCTTATCTTTAAAATCTTTTTTCTTTTTCTTATCAAATCTTTCCTTTTTATCTTTAAATCTTTTTCCTTCTTTTCTTTCCTTAAATCCTTTCCTATCCTTTTTGTAAACTTTTTCCCTTTTTTTCTCTTTTAATTCCTTTCTTTTTTCTTCTTTTTCTCCAGTAATATCATCCTTAACCTCATCTTCTTTATAAGGTCTTTCTTTTTCCTCCTTTTTCTGTTCTTTACCTATCTCAGCTTTAAGCTGTTCTTCTATTAATTTTCTTCTCTCTTCCTCTATTTTTCTTCTTATCTCCTCTCTTTTTCTTCTCTTTTCTTCTTCTTCTCTTTTCTCCCTTAAAATTTCATCTAATTTTTCTTTTACTTTATTAACTAAACTTTCATCTATTTCTGTAAAACTGCTTATTTCACCTTCATAACCACTTCTTTTTAATGCTTCCTTTACATCGTCAAAACTCACCTTCCATTCAAGGTGTAAATCATACACTCTATATTTTTTTCCTTTTTCTTTTTTTTCCTCTACTTTTTCAATTTTTTCTTCTTCCTCTGGCATACCTATTAAATCTCTAATTAGATTTGCAGTTTCTTCATCTATATTTTTAGAGGGACTTTTTATACTTTCCCCTTTTATTTCTTTATATACTTCAGCTATCCTTTTCCAATGGACTTTTAACTCTTCGGCTAGCTTTGATACTTTTATTTTTGACAATTGGATGTTACCTCCTTCTAAATGAACGACTAATTAAGTAAGTCAAATATTAATTATATCCAGATTTTTGTTATAAGTGAAATAATGAAGGAAAAGGAAACTAATCACACTCCTTTTTGTTTTTTAATTCTTCATCGTAAAGATATTTATTTACAGCTTCTTCTCCCTTTTTAACATCTTTAAGTGATACTTTGGGTCTACCTTGCTCGTCTAACTCTAAAACCTTTACAGTTAATATATCACCTACTTTAATATGGTCTTTAGCAGACCTAACCCTTTGATTACTTATTTTAGATACATGTAGTAAGGATAATTTTCCGGGGTACAACTCTAGAAATGCTCCGTAATCTTCAACCCTTACAACTTTACCCATATAAACCTCACCGGGCTCTATATCAACTATTATGTGTTCAATCATCTCTTTAGCTTTATCACCTGCCTCTTTAGATGGTGCGTAAATTCTAACCTTACCGTCCTCCTCTAAATCTATCTTAACTCCCGTTTCATCAATTATTCTTTTAACATTTTTACCTGCAGGACCTATTATTAAAGGTATTTTTTCAGGTGCAACTTCCATTGTTATAACTTTTGGTGCATACTTTGATACTTCCTCTCTAGGCTCTGGTATTACGTTATACATTATGTCTAGAATTTTCATTCTAGCTTTTCTTGCCTGTTGTAATGCGTCTTGAAGTATTTCTTTTGTTAATCCTTTTATTTTTATGTCCATCTGAATAGATGTTACACCATCTCTAGTTCCTGCCACTTTAAAATCCATATCTCCGAGATGGTCTTCATCTCCAAGAATATCTGTTAACACTATATACCCATCTTCATACTTTATTAATCCCATAGCTATACCGGCAACATGCTTAGGTAGTGGCACTCCTGCATCAAATAATGAAAGTGATGCTCCACATACAGTTGCCATAGAAGAAGAACCATTACTTTCAAGTATCTCTGAAACAACTCTTATAACATATGGAAACTCGTCTTCAGAAGGTATCACAGGCTCTAATGCCCTCTCTGCCAGATGTCCATGTCCTATCTCCCTTCTAGATGGTGCCTTAGGTGGTTTAGCTTCACCTGTGGAAAATGCAGGGAAGTTGTAGTGTAAAATAAATCTCTTTTTCTCTTCACCTTCTTCTATACTTTCCTCTATCTGTTCTTCTCCCAATGCTCCTAATGTTGTCATAACTAACGCCTGAGTTTGTCCCCTTGTGAATATTGCTGAACCGTGAGACCTTGGAAATAGACCCAACTTAATCCATATAGGTCTTATCTCATCAGGTTTTCTTCCATCTATTCTTCTATGTTCATTAATTATCATATCTCTCATTATTTCAGATTCAACTTCTTTAAATAAAACTTCAATTTTATTAACTTCTTCTTCTTCTATTCCTAATTTTTCTATTAGTTCCTCAAATATGCTTCTTATCTTTTTATTTCTCTCTCTTTTATCTTTTATATTAAATGCTTCTTTAATTTTTTCTTCCGTTAACTCTCTAATTTTTTCTTTTAACTCTTTATTCTCTGTAGGTAGTTCAACTTTAATTTTTTCCTTACCTATCCTATTTTTTAACTCCTCTTGTATTTCACATAATTTTTTTATGCTCTCATGTGCAAATAGAATTGCATCTAAGACTTCATCCTCTGGGACTTCGTTAGCCCCACCTTCAACCATAACTATTGCATCTTTAGAGCCTGCAACAACTATATCTAAATCTGCCTTATCCCTTTCTTCGTAAGTTGGATTTACAATTAATTTACCGTCAACTCTCGCAACTCTTACACCTGCTACAGGACCTTCAAAAGGGGCTTCTGATATATGTAGGGATGCAGATGCCCCAACTATAGCTAAAACATCAGGGTCATACTTGTCATCTGCAGATAGTGTTAAGGCGTAAATAACTACGTCGTTAAAAAATCCTTTTGGGAAAAGTGGTCTTATAGGTCTATCTATAAGTCTTGATACTAATATCTCCCTTTCGTTAGGTTTTCCTTCCCTTTTTACAAATCCACCGGGAATTCTTCCATAGGAGTAAGGCTTTTCTCTATACTCTACCGTTAAAGGTAGAAAGTCTATATCTTCCTGTACATCTTCAGATACAACTGTTGCAACTAAAACTGCAGTTTCACCTTGCCTTACTATTACCGCCCCACTTGCCTGTTTGGCAAAATAACCTGTTTCAATGGAGATGGGAGTAGAACCAACAACGGTTTCTACCTTTTCTATTTTAATGTCATCAAAACCTTCCATACTTATTTGCTCCCCACCTCTCTAAGATTTAATTCTTTTATAACTTGCTGATACCTTTCAGGATTTTTTCTCTTTAAATATTTTAATAATTTTCTTCTTTTATTTACCATTCCTATAAGTCCTCTTCTTGAGTGTAAATCTTTCTTATTTCTCTTTATATGCTCCGTTAAATTTTTAATTCTTTCAGTCAGTATAGCTATTTGAACCTCTGGAGAACCTGTATCTCCTTCATGTCTCGCCCATTTTTGCACTATTTCTTTTTTCTTTTCAGGTGTGATAGACATATATTTACAACCTCCTACAAAAATTTATATATTCAAATTTTATATTATATCATAAAAAGCCAATTATCCTTTTCGACAGCTTTTTAAAAGAAAATAGGTAATTTTAAAACATAAACTAAAACATACATTACTAACCAAGTGTAAGCACCTGCAACTACATCATCTAACATTATACCTAAACCTGAAGGAAGTTTTTCAACCTGTTTTATAGGTGGTGGCTTAAATATATCAAAAATTCTGAAAATTATAAATGTTAACAGCATAATTTTAAAATTAAGGGGAAAGCCTATCATTGCCACCATATAACCTGCAATTTCGTCTATAACTATATACTCAGGGTCTTTTTCTTTAAATGTTTCAACTATAACTGTTGAAGCCCAGATACCAATGAAGAAGACAGCCAAAGTTATAAAAATTTGGTTAATTAGTATATACTCTCCTCCTTTGTTCCAATAAATAAATATTGGTATAAGAGCAACTAATGTTCCTAAAGTTCCCGGAGCCTTTGGAAGTTTACCAACATAAAGACCTGTAGCTAACATATAGGCTAACATAACTTTTAAACTTTCTTCTGGTCTATCCTGCTGATTTTCCTTTTTTTCTTCACTCAATTTTCCATCTCCAGAATTAAAATTGAAATTAGAAAATATAATACTAAATTGGTATAAAAATACCAAAAAGGCAGATAAATTGAGAGCTGTAAAATTTTACGGAAAAAATAGATTAAAACTTGAAAATATACCAACTCCCACCGTAAATGATGATGAAGTTTTAGTTAAGGTAAAAAAAGTAGCTATAACTCAACTTTTGGCTAAGGAGTATTTTTATGGTCCATACATAATGAAAAACTCCATACCTATAATTCCCGGTCATAGTTTTGGGGGAGTGGTTGTAAAGACAGGTAAGAATGTAGAAAAAAGTTTAATAGGTAAATGGGTTTCTGTATTACCTCTTAGATACTGTGGTAAGTGTTATTACTGTAAATCTGGATTAGAAAATCTGTGCGAAAATCTTAAATATTACGGTCTTATAGGATTAGACGGAGGATTATCTGAATATGTTAGTGTAAAGAAGGGAAATATATTTTTAATTAATAAAAATGATATAGATAAGATAACTTTTATTGAACCGTTTTTAATAGGAATAAATATTTTAGAAGAGAGTATTGCCAAAATAAAAACTAAATTCCCAAATAAAAACTCCTTTAATATTTTAATACTAGGTGTAGGTTCTATTGGCTTATCTCTAGCTTTAGTCTGGAGTATTCTAAGAAAAGAAGATAATATTTTTATAAATGATTTATTCTTATCCCGTTTAGAGATATTAAAAAATACATTTGATAAATATAAGTTATATAATAATATACATCCTATAGAAAAAGAATATATAAAAAAAGATTTTTTTGATATTGTAATAGATACGGCAGGTTTTGAAGCTTTAGCATTAGAACCTGCAATACTTGAGGGGTTTAAATATACAATCAGGGGGGGATGTTTGGTGTCTGTAGGTTTATACTATAACAAAATTGGTTTTAATCATTTAGAAGCAGTTTTAAAAAATGTGAATATTATAACTACAAAATTTTATAGAAAAAAATCTATAGAAAAGCTAAATACGATTTTAAATGATATTAAATTTAACTTTTCTAGATTTATTCATAACATTAGTATAGCTGAAGTTTTAGAAAACGGATTTTATAAAGTTCAAGTAGATAAAGAAGACTTTATAAGGCTGGAAGTAAAATGTTAAAAATAAATGATTTGGAAAAAATCTTTATAGGTAGATTTAATATTGAGGATTTTAAAATTTTACCTAAAGGTAATGAATACAGTAAAGAGCTAAAAGGTTATAAAAAGATTGTTTTGAATAAAAATTATATATTAGCTATAAAAGGAAATATAGATTTAGATAAGTTAATAAAGATTAGAGATTTTTTGGCTGAATTTATTGAAAAAGATAGTTTAATAAATTTCTTAGTTAGGAAAGTTGAAGTCTTAGAGAGGGAATTTATTAATTTATCTACAATAAACCAGTTTATAGTTTCAACAGATTTAGAAAGAGATGTTTTGGAAAAGTTTTTTTCCACATTGGAAAATGAATTTTATTATGCCTTTATAAAAAATGATGAAGTTTTAATAAATAAGGGTATAAATCCTACATTTTTAAAGATAATAGAGGGAAAATTAAAAAAGGCAGATAAAATATCCTTTAAATATTTAAATGGTGAAGTTTTTGCTATAAAAAATAATTTCATTGCTTTTATCTTATATTCACCAAAAGGGTATATAGATAGTTTTTATAAAGAGCTGATAGAGGTAAAACTTTTCCTTTTAATGAATGTTCTTATATACCTTGGTGAATACTCTATAGATGAACTTACAGGTTTTTATTCTAGAAAAAAATTATTTATGGATATTAAACATTTAAAAAACAAAGTAGGGTTAATGATAAATATCAGAAACTTTAACTATATAAACAATGTTTTTGGTATTGATTTTGGAGATAAAGTTTTAAAAGAATTTGCAAATATTATGGAAGAGCTTTTAAAGAAAAATAAAGGTATATACCGTATAACAGGGGATAAATTCCTTATACTTTTTAATAAAGTTGATGAAAGTAAGAAATTTTTTAATATTTTAGACAGAATTATGCAATCTGGAATAAATGTTTTTCACGATAGTACTCAGGAGTTTATAACTTTAAAACTTTCTATACAGGGAGTTTTGATAAAAAAATTAACTCAACAGTATATAGAAAGTGCCATTGTTTATTTGAAACGACATAGATTTAACAATAAAACTATAATTGATTTTGAAGAGGAGATTTTACCGTTATTAACAAAGGATTTGGAAAGTCTAAAAATAGTCCAAAAGGCAATAGCAGGGGAAAGGATATTTCCTGCCTTTCAAAAGATTTTAAGTTTAAAGGAAGATAACGATTACTACTACGAAGCGTTAATGAGGATTAAATTAGGTAATACTATATTTTCTCCGGGACAATTTCTTGATATTGCAAAGGAAAAAGGTTTATATCCTAAATTATCTAATATTTTGTTGAGGAGGGCATTAAATTATGCTTCCTATCTAAAGAAAAAAGTATCAATAAATTTGGAAATAAGCGATATTTTAAGGAAAGATTTTATAAATAAAATAATTAGATTAACAAATACATCAAATATTCCACCTGAGAATATAGTTTTAGAAATAACTGAAAGGGAATATATGGGAAATTATTTTGAAGATGTGAAAAAGTCTATATACAAACTAAAAAGCATAGGTTTTTCTATAGCTATAGATGATTTTGGGTCTGGATATTCAAATTTTCAATACTTAACAGAGATACCTATTGATATAATCAAAATAGATGGAAGTTTAATAAGGAATATTACCTCAAATGAAAAGCAAAAGTATATAGTTAGCTCCATAGTGTCTATGGCAAAACTGTTGGATATTAAAACTGTTGCAGAGTTTGTTTCAAGTGAGGAGATTTTTGAAGAAGTCGTAAAATTAGATATAGATTATGCCCAAGGTTTTTACATTGATAAACCTAAATTTATAGAAGAAATATTAGAAGAGGAAAAAATACCAGAGATTTACTAGTTATAACAGTTTTAATTTCTCCGGTAATCTTTCTCTTCTTTCTATATCGGTTAAATCTTCTTTTTCTCTTACAACTTCAACAGTTCTATCTTCCATAATCATAACAACGTTAGGTCTGTATTCTATAAACTGCATCCATTGGGTATTGTTGTAAGCCCCCACAGGTGAAAAGATTAATCTTGTTCCCCTTTCTAAAGGTGGAAGTAGTATTCCATCATCTATTATGTCTATGTTCATACATAATGGCCCATACAGAACAGATGGTTCATTTACTCCATAAACTTCTCTGTCTATTTCAACATTAAACTTATACCAAAACGCAGTAAACAGTAAATTTACACCTGCATCACATATGTAAGCTTTTCTACCGTCAGGAAGTCTTTTAGATGCAAACACTGTTGTTATTAAATATTCTGCTTCATCTACTATAGCTCTACCTGTTTCAAGTATCAATTTAGGAAAGTCTCCCGGTCTTAAGTTTGAGTATAAAGCTTCTGTAATCTTTTCTGCATAATCATCTATAGGTGGTACTGATATATCAGGTGGTAAATATGTCCCCTTTAATTTATTTTTTGAAGGTATTCCTCCACCTATATCTATATACTCAATCTTAAATCCGAAGTTATCTTCCACTTCGTAAGCAAATTTAACCATTTTTTCAACTTCTTTAGCGTAAGCGTTAGGGTCTAAAATAAATGTTCCTATATGGGCGTGTAATCCGTTAAGAATAAGCCAACTACTTTGGGCAATTCTTTTTACTGCATCTAAAGCCTGTCCAGTTTCTAAATTAAATCCAAACCTTGACCATTGGGGTTTTATACCTGCATCCATATTTAACCTTATGGCAACCTTTACAGTCTTACCTAATCTTTCAGCAATCTTTTCAACATCTAATATCTCGTCAAAATGGTCTATATGTATTTTGGCTCCTTCCCTAATAGCAATCTCTAAATCTTCCAATTTTTTATGGGGTCCATTGAATATAATATCTTTGCCTTCAATTCCTAACTTTCTAGCCTTTTCATATTCAAAGCCTGATACAACTTCGGCTAAAGCTCCTTCCTGATGTAAAACTGCACATACAGCCTTTAAATAATTTGTTTTATAAGACCAGCCAAACTGCACATTTGGGTACCTAGAAGCGAAAGCATTGTATATTGTTCTGTATTTATTCCTTAACTGTTTTTCAGATATAACAAACAGTGGAGAACCAAATCTGCTAACTAACTCTTCTATAGACACTCCGTCTATATCCTTTCTAATCTTTCTGTGATATAAGGGACTTTCTCCAAATTTATTCATAAAGCCTGTTTCTACTTTTGTTATAACAGGTTTTTCATATATTTTTTTCATCTTAATTCTCTCCTAATGTTATTAATTTTTGAAATGTTTCTATACCAACAACAAAATCATCTGTATATCTTATGTATAACCTACCTGCAGGGTAGTCTTTGTAATCTTTAACAGGTAAATCAAACGCTTTCCTTACTATGTTTGATGCAATATTTACTCCAACTCCTGTTGAGAAGTAAGACCATGCAGGAAATCTAGGATTTATCTCTATAAGATATATTTTGTTATTCTTTAAATCTACTATACATTCCAACTCAAAAGCACCTTTCCAACCGTAAACTTCAATAAATTTTTGTGCGGCTTTTAATAATTCTTCATTCTTTATTGTAATACCTGTCCATATTTTGCCCAGTTCAGTTATCCACATTTTCTTTATTGCAATCATTCCTAACGAATTACCTTCTCCATCACCACCTGCAACTACATTCATCTCTTCTCCTGAAACAACTTGTTGAAGAATGACAGGATAGCCCCATTCTGCAACTATTTTATTGAAATAACTAATAGCTTCCTGTAGTGTGTATGCCCTATAAGCTTTGTAAAAAACTCCCTTTACCATAACAGGTAATCCCAGTTTATCTATACCTTTAACTAAGTCGTCGTATGAGCTAACAGTCTCGGACTTCGGTGTTTCTATACCAATATTTTTTGCAACTTCTTCCAATTTATCCTTACTTCTTAAATTAAACTGTTCTAATGTAGGTAAGAATGTTTTTATTCCCTTCTTTTCCAACTCTTTTTGATACTTTAAATATAGAGGTAATTCAGCATCTAAAACAGGCATGACAAAATCTAAACCGTATGTATCTTTTATATAGTAAAGCCTATCCAAATAAGCCTGATGTTCTGAGGATGGGTAAGGAAGTATAAAAGATTTATCTATTATCCAATTCATATAGTTTCCCGGTTCCATCGCATCGTAAGACAAACCTATAATTTTAGATGTAATCTCTGGGTCTTCTTTAATACTTTTCGCTACACCTATACCGGGACCGGGATTATCAACAGCATTTATTCCAGATATACCTATTTTTAATTCCATATTTTTACCCCTAAACTAAACCATAGCTTTTTAATTTTTGTATAAAATCAATTAAGTCCTTTTCTGCAATATCTTTAGACACATTAAACTCATTTAGCATATCTTCCAGTATTTCTTCTTCAGATTTATTTTCTTTGAGTTTTTTGATTATAAATAAACCTGTTCTATTAACTGTGAAACTTTCTCCAGTTAAAGGGTCAAAGATAAATCCTTCATCATTTATAGCTAATTGATTTAGTCGTCCCATATCTATTCTCCTATATTCTATTAAGGTTAGTTTTTACAAACTAAATTTTTTTAATTATATTACAACGATTATAACTAAATCTATGTGAATAGATAGTAAAAAAAGATGTAAAAAGCACTAGTTTTTTTCTTTATAAGAGAGTAGTATTAATATTGTTTAATAATTATAAAGTAAGTTAACACTAACTAATTATATTTGGAGGTTTAAAGAATGGAAAATTTCAAAACAAACGGTAATGGAAATGGTATCAACTTACCATTTTTATGTTGGCAGTGTGAAATGAGTGCCGTAAATGGTTGTGGGGCACACGGTGAAAGTATTGGAGTATGTGGTAAAGAGGCTACAAAAGCCCGTCTTCAAGATTTGATAACTTACGGTTTAAGAGGTTTAGCCGCTTACAGAGAACATGCCAGAGAATTAATAGACGAGAATAATACAGAAGATATGAAAAGATTATTAGAAATAGATGATGTTATGGGAGAAAGTTTATACTTTACACTCACTAATGTTAACTTTAATTTTGATGAACATATAAAACAGCTTATGAAAGTAGGAAATGCAGGTGTTAAAGTTATGGATCTTTTATCTGATTTACATACAAAAGTTTTAGGTTTACCTTTACCTGTAGAGGTAAGTCAAAATAAGGCAGAAGGTAAAGGAATATTAGTTTCTGGGCATAACTTAGATATGTTAGAAAAATTATTAAAAAGAATAGAAGAAAGGGGATTAAGTGATAAGATTAATGTTTATACACACTCAGAGATGTTACCAGCCCATGGTTATCCACATTTAAGAAAGTATAAAAATTTAAAAGGTAATATAGGTAAAGCTTGGTACGACCAGACAGAAGTTTTTTCAAAATGGAATGGAACAATAGTTGTCAATACTAACTGTATAGTGCCACCTGAAAAAAGCTCTAAGGTTTTAAACTATATAGACAGGTTATATACATATAAAATAGTAGGAATAGAAGGTGCTAAGAAAATAGAAAATGATAATTTTGATGAATTAATAGACCACACATTAAGATTACCTGATATAGAAGGTTTTAATAGTGATGAGAAGATAAAAACAGGACACCATTACAAAACAGTAATAGATGTTTACGGTGAAAAGATACTAAAGGCAATAAATGAAGGTAAGTTGGAGAGAGTATGGGTTATAGCTGGATGTGATGCCCCCGGAAGAAAAAGAGATTACTTTAGAGAGTTAGCTTTAGCAGTTCCTGAAAATCATTTAATAATAACAAGTAGTTGTGGAAAGTTTAGATTTAATGATGTTGATTTTGGATATATTCCGGACACAGATATACCTAGATATATAGATTTAGGACAGTGTAATGATAGTAACGGAGCTGTTCATATAGCATTTACAGTTGCTAAAGCTCTTGGAGTAGATGATGTAAACAAACTACCTGTTTCAATAGCTCTAATGTGGATGGAACAAAAAGCAATAATAATACTGTTAGCATTATTAAGCTTAGGTATTAAAGACATATATATAGGTCCGAGAGCACCGCAATTTTTAAATGATGAAATATATAACTTTTTAAAGGAAACTTTCAATCTCAAAGTTATAAGTGGAGATATTTACAAAGATTTTGGTAAAGAATTGAAAGTATCAGTTTAAAAAAATTTTGTGAGAATTAATCAATTCTCCTTTTTCTTTAATTTTTTT
>QNZF01000057.1 GCA_003978485.1 Persephonella sp. | reverse complement strand
TAAAATTATTCCTTCCGCATTATCCTTTAAAAGCTTACACAAATTAGGAAGTATCTTTAAAACTGATATAAAAGACACATCAGAAACAAAACAGTCTAACTTTTCAGGGATTATATCTTCATTTAAATATCTAGCGTTTGTTTTTTCTAAAGATATTACCCTTTTATCTGACTTTAACTTTTCGTTTAACTGATTACTTCCAACATCAACTGCATAAACTTTCTTAGCCCCATTCTGTAGCAATCTGTAAATCCACCTGTAGAAGCTCCTATATCTATACATACCTTATCTTTTACATCCCAATTAAAAACTTTTATACCCCTTTCAAGTTTATAGCCACCCCTTGAAACATATTTTTCTTTTTCCTTTATAAAAATGAAAGAATTAACTCCTACCTTAGTTCCAGCTTTATCAATCCTTTGATTGTTAACAAAGACTTTACCTGACATTATCAACCTTTGAGCTTTTTCTCTGCTTTCAACAAGCCCCCTTTCAACCAAAAGCTTATCCAACCTTTCCTTTTTCTCCTTCATATCTCACCTTTTAGCTTGTTAAATATCCTGTCCTGTAAAGAAAACATAATCTCCGCTTCCTTTTCATCTTTTTCATGGTCATAACCTAATAGATGTAAAATTCCATGTATCAATAGTCTTAAAATCTCTTCCTTGTAAGAATAACCTATTTCCTCCGCCTGTCTTTTAGCAAATGGAATTGATATAATAACATCTCCTAAAACTGTGTATCTGTATCTTAACGGCTTTTCATTTATAGGAAAGGATAAAACATCTGTTTCCTTGTCCTTATTTCTCCAATTTTTATTTAACTCTCTAATTCTATCGTTATCAGTTAAAGTTATGCTTACCTCCACCTTATCCAAATTCAGTTCTTCTAAAATCTTTTTTGTAATCTCCTTAACAAACTTTTTTGTTATATCTCTGTCGTAAATCTCCTTATTAACAAGTATCCTATTCAAATTTTATTCTCCTTTATTTGCTACTGTTTATATATTATTATCATTTTATGTTCTCATCATCAAAATGGAGGAAAATGGCTTTGAAATTGGATAGATTGGAAGAATTTGAAGAATTAAATCCGAAGGAAAGGGAGCTATTTGAAAAATTAAATAGATTTATAGTTGAACTTGAGGATAAATACGGAAATAATCTCATTTCCAATTTTGATAATATAATCAAAGATAGTGAAATATACTTTATGCAAAATTTACAGGATTACGATATATACACATTTAGAAATGTTTTGTTTTCCCTCTCTCTTGAATATCATGAGAATGATAATATCAAAGAAGAAATATTATTCCATCTTACAATACTTTTCTCCTATCTTAAAGAAAATCTTCATCCGGTTGAGTTATATGGGGGAGGAGTTATTTACAGTGATATTTTTCTAGACTTTTTAAGAGATTTTACAGGAGATAAAGATTTTGGATTTGAGTATCCATTTGGAATTGAGCTTATTAAAGATATTTTTAACAGAATAGGTTTTATAAATAACTTCGTAGAAGAGGAAGATATACTAACATATGGAGTTTTCTTTTACAAATCCTTGGAAGGTAAAATTTTAGATTTTATGTTTAATAAAGCTTTGTTTAATAGAACAAATATAATCTTAGACAAATTAACATTCTTAAAAATAGAGGATGGAGAGGAAAGAATTGTATTTAAAACTAAATCTGTAGAAAAGTTCTATAACTTTATATATGAAGGTCTTGAAGAAAAATTTAGTAAAGTTAAAAAGAGAAATAAATTTAAAATGCCTTTAGACAAAGACGTTGTTAGAGTTAGAAAGTATCTTTTATCGTTGGTAGACGAAGAAGAAATGAATTATTTAATAAATACTGCAGAGGGCAACACTATTAATTTTCTTATGACAGTAGATTTTAATAGATTGGTTGAAGATACATATAAAAATACATCAAAACCTCTTGGAGCTTTAAGTATCGCGTTAGGCTTGGGAATTGAAAATATATCGTTTATGTTAGGCGTATTAAAAAGATTTAAAACTGAAGACTTTTTAAATGGAATTATATCCTTTATTAAGAAGTATGAATTAAAAATTAATGAGGAAGGTTTAGATATAGTTTTAAGTGAGTTTGTTAAAAAATACACTTTGGAAATACCTTTAATAACTAACAATCCAGATACGGTAAAGCTTTATGATGTGTTAATGGAAGAGTTTAAAAATCTTCTAGTTAGGGAGAATATATTAGAAGAAAACTCAACATTTGAAGAGTTTTCACTAGGTATGTATGCTTTATATCTTTTTAGAAGCTTTAGATTTAAAGAATTCGTTGAATTTTATGAAAAACATTATAAGTCTATTCTAGAAGAGCTTGAAGAGGAAGATTTAGAAGAATTTCTACATTTAATCTATATCTTAACTAAGTATAAAATTGGAGCATTAGATTTAGATGAAGTGGTAAAAGAACTTGATAAAATAACTGAAGAGCGGATAAAAGATATTGAAGATAATGAGGAACTGTATAGAAAATCAGCATTTCTCAATGTAGAAGACAAAAATATCCTTGCCTTTATTTTTGGTAATTTTGCGGAAGTTTTAAAATATCTCTTAACAGGAAAAGATAAAAATAACCTAACAAAGCTGGTTAAGTATTATCTAGAAGATAAAGAGAAATATAAAAATTTTCTTAGAGGAATATATAAAGATAAATTGAAGGATTATGAAGAAGAAAATATTACTTTTGAAGATTTAACCACATTTTTTGATACCATATTTAGTCGTACTGGATACAATATTATCAATGTATATCCATTTGATAAAAGGGGTTATCAATTATATAATCCTAAATATAAATACAAAGTGCCAAAGTTTGAGGTAGACAGGTTAGAATGGCAATAATAAATAAATATTTTAGAATTATTTCTTTCCTTTCTTTATTAATTTTTTCCTTATCCTTCGGTATGGAGCCATATCAGGGAAGAGTTAATATGTCTGAGGAACATTACACTGCTATGCAGGGAATAATCCACTTTATAGGATGGTCTATAGCAATTGGAATATTAATATTTGTTTTTAAGTATATGAAAAAGCATGCACAACAGGATGAAAGGTATAAGAAATATGTAGAAAAAAGTCAATCTGAGGGAAACAAAATAAGTCCAGATGATAATAATTAATGATAAAAATCTTCCAATCAGCTACAAAACTGCCTGCACTATAGGGACATTTGACGGTATACACAAAGCACATAAAAAAATCATACAAGAGTTAAAAAAAAATAAAGATTTAAAAAGTTTAGTTATTACCTTTGAACCTTCTCCTAAGTTATTCTTTTCAAAAGATAAATGTTTAATTACAGATTTAGAAACAAAAAAGTATATCTTGGGGAAGTTAGAGATAGATTATCTATACATAATAAAGTTTAACTCCCAATTTATGAAAACGAAGGCTGAGGATTTTTTAAAATTTTTAGTAGAAAAACTTAACTGTAAAAAATTGGTTATCGGCTACGATTGGAAGTTTGGGAATAATAAAGAGGGAGACATACATTTTTTAAACAGAAAAAAAGATTTATTTCAGTATGAAATTAAAATAATCAATCCGATAATTGAAGAAGATATAAGAATAAGTAGCACAAAGATAAGGGAACTTTTAAAAATTGGTAAAGTAGATACTGTAAAAAAGTTTTTAGGTAGAAATTACTTTTTAAGGGGTAAAGTTGTAGAGGGAGACAAGCTGGGTAGAAGGTTAGGATTTCCTACGGTAAATATAATTCCAGATAAAAATCTATGTTTAAAAAAAGGTGTTTACGCAGGATTTGTTGAGTATAAAAATTATATATATATGGCTGTTATAAATTATGGTTTTAGACCTACTGTAAATGGGGAAAAATTGCTCTTGGAAGCACACATTTTAGATGAAAACTTAAATCTTTACAATCAGTATATAAATATCCATTTTTTAAAATTTATAAGGGAAGAAAAAAAATTCTTTTCAATTGATGAATTAGTAAATCAAATAAAATTAGATATAATTAAAGCTAAAAATATTTTAAATAGTTAGGTGTTATGATGAAAAGGTTAAATATTCCATTTTTTTTATTTTTATTAATAACTTTAAAACTGTTTGCACAGGTAAAGATTAACGCCCCTGAAGTTGTATTTCCTATAGAAGTTATAACTGAAAAGTATGAGGAAAAACCACAGGTATTACCGCCTAAAGTTATAAATCTGAAAATAGAGTTTAATATAAAAAATAGATTAGATGATTATATAAAGCCTATTCCACCTATAGATGTTCAACCGTTTGAAGTTTATATGGAAAAACCCAGAACATTCTTAGGTTTACCAAAGGATAACGCTTTACTATCAGAAGCTATAGACAGTTATTACAAGAGAGAGTATTACCTAACAGAAGAATTCCTTGACCAACTTCTCAATTATATAAAAAAACAAAAAGATTATAAAAAAAATCTTAAAGGTAGAGCTTACTATCTTCTCGGTTTAACAAAGTATAAGGCATTAGACAGAGAAGAGGCTTTTAAATATTTTTTAAAAGGTTGTCAGTATCCGATAAAATTTCCCGAAAAAATTGCATCTTGCAAATCAGCTGTACTGTTGGCTTTACAGTTAGGAAAATATGAAGATGCTTATAAAATATTAAAAAGTATAAAATCTTCTTTAGACACAGGCTTTTTATTAACCACTTATTACTTTTTAAAAGAAGATTTAAATCAGGCTAACAAACTATCCGGTATGTATAATTGTGATGAGTTAAATGTATCGTTAATAAAGTACTGTAAGTATGTTAAAGGATTTTTAGCTTTTAAGGACAAAGATTATAAAACTTCATTAGATTATCTGAAAGGTATAAAAAATAAGGTTTATTTAGGTCAGATAACGATAATAAAAGCCCTTGATTATCTTTATTTAAACGATTTGGCTAACGCAGAAGTTCTATTCAGAAAGTATCTTAAAGATTTTGGCACTGTAGATAAATTATCAACTTATGCAATATACGGTTTAGCTTTAATAAATCTTAAAAAAGGGGAATTTTTAAAGGCTTTAAAACTTGCAGGAACTTTAGAAGGTAGAGACAAGATATTAGCACAGAATATTTATATAAAATTGGCTGATATATATATAAAAAAGGGAAGATTTGAAGAGGCTTTTTCCTTACTACAAAAATCTTTAAAAATATCTAAAGAGTATAAAATTAACATTAAGAAAAAACTTGCAATTACTGCCTATAACAGAGGAAAGTATAACTATGCATATAGATTAATGAAAAGTGTAAAAACTCCACACTTTAAACTTTACACAGGCTATACTTTAACTTGGTTAGGTAAGTATGAAGAGGCTACAAAATATTTGGAAGATGCTTTAAATTATAATCTTCCTAGAAAAGAGAGGATTTTAGCTTTAAAGCTTTTAGCTGACCTTTACTATAGATTAGATAAAGAAAAAAGCTACCTAGATGTAGTTAGAAGAATAAAAGATTTAGATAAAAACGAAGCGAGAAATCTTCTAGGATGGTTTTACTTTAAGAAAAAGATGTACGATAAAGCTTTTAAATCTTTCGTTAACCCATATATGAAAGCTGTTTCAGCATTTAATATGAACGATTTAGACACTGCTTTAAAGTATATATCCAAACTGAACACTAAAAAGGCTAAATTTTTAGAGGCATATATATACTTAAGAAAGGGAGAGTTTGATGTAGCAAGGGATATTTTAGAGAAGTTAGCGAGAGGTTTTGACAAAATATCTCAGCAGGCAGGTTATCTGTACGCTTACTCATTTTTTGCACAGGGAGATTATGAAAAAGCTATAGAGGAGTTTAGAAGATTTTTAAATGTTGCCAGAGATAAAGAATTAAAGAAATTAGCTACTTTAAGACTTGCAGACAGTTATTACAACTTAGGAAAAAAGGATTTAGCTAGGAAGATTTATGAAAGGTTTATAAGGGAACATGCAAACTCTAAAGAGGCTATAGATGCGGCTTATCAGTTAACAGTTTTAGAGATGGAAAAATCTAAGGGAGATGTTGAAAAACAGATTGTATCATTTTTAAAAAGGTATCCAAGATACCCACTTGCAGACCTTTTAAGAATACAGCTAGCAGATATTTATATAAGTAAGAAAAAGTTTAAAGAAGCTGAAAAATTATTAAAGTATGTTATAAAGAAGAATAAAGAGGAGAGCGATTACGCACTGTATAAACTTACATATCTAATGTATATGAAAGGAGATTTTAATAAAGCAATAGAGATAGCTAATCAGTACCTTACAAAGTATCCAGATGGGAAGTTTAAAATTGATGCTTTGGAGCTGTTAGCTAAGATTTATGAAGAAGAAAAAAATTATCCTATGGCTATTAAGTATGTTAGACAACTACCACAAACAGATAACAATATATACAGATTGGCTTTACTATACTTTAAGATAGGTAATTTAAGAAACGCAGGTCAGTACTTCTCTATCCTTTACAATAAAAATCCTAAGTATAAAAACGAGATTGCTTACTATCTAGGTAGAATTTATTACGCAACTGGAGATTTAAATAACGCACTTAAATATTTTGAAGAAGCAACTAACAGTGATGATTATAAGATAGCAGGTGAAAGTTATTACTATTTAGGAAGAATTTATCAACAGTTAGGAAAGTATGACGAAGCTTTAAACAGTTATTTAAACGTTATATACCTTTATCCAGATTTAAAACAGTTCGTTTCTAAAGCTAGATTGAGAGTAGCCGAAATATTGAAAAAACAGGGTAAAAATAAGGATGCTAAAAAAATGTTAGATAAGATAGACACTTCTTATCTCTCTAACGAAGAGTTAAGGTTGTACAATCAATTGAAAAAATAGAAATTAACTATATGGTTTTTAAGATTTAAATTAAAAAGAAAAATTTCTAGGGAGGAAAAGGTGGATTTAATTTTTGATGTTTTAAGATTGTTCCAAAAAGGCGGTATCTTAATGTACCCCCTATTAATTCTAGGTATAGTAGGTTTTGCAATAATTTTTGAAAGATTTATGAGTTTATCAATATCAAAACTTTTTCCAGAAAAATTATTGGAGCAAATACTTATAACTTTAAAAAAAGGTGAACTTGATGAAGCTTTAAGGTTGGCTAAACAAGAAGATACTATCTCAACAAGACTTATAACATTTTTAATAGAGAGTTTTCTAAAAGGTAGAAGTAGTGAAGAAAATTTAAAGCTTGTAGCTGATGAAATAGCAAGTGTCGAAATTCCTAAGTTGGAAGGTTTAGTTAACGCTATCGGGTCTATAGCATCTGTAGCACCAATTTTAGGTTTTTTAGGGACAGTAACAGGTATGATACAGGTTTTTGAGGCTTTATCACTTACAGGATTAGGTCATCCTGAAGTTTTATCTAAAGGTATATCTCAAGCATTACTTACAACTGCATTTGGTTTATCTATAGCCATTCCTTCTTTAGCCGCTTATTGGTATTTCAAATCAAAGATTAGCTACATAATATCTGAGCTTGAAAGTTTGGCAATTGAGGTTATAAATCTTCTTTTAGATATTGCAAGGGAGAAGAGGGAAAATGAATTTTAGAAAACACGCCAGAAGTTTAGATGACACTCAACATTTAATAGATATGACAGCCCTTGTAGATATTGCATTTATAATAATCCTATTTTTAGGTATTGTCTCCACTTTAGCTCCCGTTTCTTCAATAAAGGTTTTTTTACCTGAGGCTTCTTCAGGGACACCAAAGATAGAGCCTGCACAGGTTGTTATAGACAAAGACGGAAATTATTATGTTAGAGGAAGACAGGTAAGTTTGGACGATATTAGATATTATCTAAGAAATGTTAATACGAAATCTATGGTTATAATTGCAGACAAAAGAGTTGAATACGGCAAAGTAGTAAAAATAATAGATTTAGCAAAACAGATGGGAATAGAAGAGGTAAATATAGCAACTAGGGACTAATTCTAATGTATCAAACTTTTTAATCTTTCCATATTTATTTTGTCCCAGTTGCCTACTTTTGGAGTTTCTAAGATGTAAGGTAAACTGCCGAAAAAATCATCATTTAAGAAAAACTCAAAAGCCTTTAAACCAATATATCCTTCTCCAATATGTTCGTGTCTGTCTTTATGAGAGTTAAAAGGTGTTTTACTGTCGTTAGCATGTATAACCTTTACTTTGTCTAATCCTATTAAGTTTTGTAGTTCTTTTTTATAATTTAGAAATCCTTCTTCCTGATGGATTGGATAACCTGCGGCAAAGATATGACAGGTATCCACACATACTCCTATCTTTGTTTTTTTCTCAAAAGGCTCTAAAAGTATCTTTATCTCTTCTGTTGTCTTACCTATTTCTCCCTGCTGTCCTGCTAAAGTTTCTACTAAAAAGTAAGTATTTTTTAAGTCCACTTTAGAAAATATTTCATTCAAACCGTTAAGTATGTTTGATATTGCTACTTCTGTTTTCTGTCCCTTAGCCTTGCCTGCGTGTATTACATAATACTCAATTCCTAACTCTTCACACAGTAACAACTCTTCTATAACTCCGTCAACAGATTTTTTCCATAGATTTTTATCTCCTGAAGCCAGATTAAAAAGATATGAAGCATGAACAACAACAGGAAATATTGAAAATGTTTTTTTCTTATTTAAAAAGTTTTCTTTCTCTTTATCTGTTCTTTCCTTCCAAGCCCAAGACCTAGGGGAACGGACAAAAAACTGTATAGTTTCCGCTTCAGCATCTCTTCCCCTATCAAAAACCAAATCTAAAGTTTTAGAAGATGAAACATGTGTCCCTATTTTAGCTCTTTTCATCTAATGTTCCCCCTACTCACAGCTCGGACAGATTTTGTTTAGTAATGGGTCAGTTGGACAACCTTCTATATCACCAGATTTAACTTTATCAACTATCTCATCTCCATACTTTTCCCTTGCCATTCTCTCTATTTCCTCAAGATTTTCAGTTTTCTGTTTACTTCTTCTTAATCCTCCTAAACCTCTCCTATTTCCTCTCTTGTTAACTTTTTCAGTATACTTCTCACCTTTAACGGTCTTGTCTATAAAACAGTAGTAAGTAGATTTTAATCTTTTCTCCCAAGCGTATAGGTAAATATCTTCCATCTTACCTCTTAAATCTTCCTCTATATACAACGATTTGGAAACAGATTGGTCTATATACTTTTGGAATGCGGCGGCTATATCAATCTGTCTGTAAGGTGATATTTCATAAGCGGTCTTAAACAGTCTCTTATCTATTATCCCATCTAACTCGTCAATATGTTGAACAGAACCATTGTTTGATTTTATCTTTTTAGCTATCTCCTCATTCCACATATCCTTTTCTTCTAACTTCTTCATAAGTTGTTTATTTACAACTATAAACTTACCTGATAATGTGTCCCTTGAGTAAATATTTGAAAAATAACTATCTATAGATTGGGTAGTCCCAGCTATTATGGATATGGAGGCAGTAGGAGCTATTGCCATTAAAACTGCATTTCTTCTAGGTGGGTAAGGATAAGGTTTTCCTTTCTCTTCCATCTCAATATAATGTGGAAATGCTCCCCTTTCCTTTGCCAGTTCTTCAGATTTTTTATAGGTTATTTCCCTCATAAACTTTGCAACTTTTTCTGCAAACTTAACCGCTTCATCACTATCGTAAGGTATTCCTAACTCTATCAATGTTTCAGCAAATCCCATTAAACCTATTCCTATCGGTCTTAAATCCATAGTGTTCTTTTTACTTTCTTTAGATGGATAAAAGTTTTTGTCCAAAATGTTGTCTAAAGCTAAAACCATCGTTTCTAAAGTGTCTTTAAGTTTATCCCAATCAATATCTGTTTTGTCTTCATTTAGATGTTTGGAAAGATTTACAGATGCTAATGTGCAGACTGCAGTGCTATCTACAGAGTTTGGAATACTAATTTCTACACATAGATTAGATGAGTTTATAACACTGTATTCAGGACAGGGGTTATACTCGTTATGTCTGTCCTTAAAGCATAACCAAGGATGACCAGTTTTAGCCAGTTTGAAAAGATACTTTTTATAAAAATCTCTACTGTCTATTTTTCTCCATCTTTTGAGTTTTCCAGTTTCAGCTTTAGATATACACTCGTTATACTTTTGTGTAAAATCTTCTCCCCAACTTTCAACTAATTCTGGACATTCTGCAGGGTCAAAGAGATATATAGGCTCTCCTTCTTTAATTCTTCTCATTAACTCATCAGGCATCCACAATGCAGTGTTTAAAGATGGTGTTCTTAGGTAAGGATTTCCTGTCGTCTCCTTTAAATCTAAAAACTGCTCTATATCCAAATGCCAAGGTTGCATATACATAACCTGAGAGCTTCTTCTTCTTCCTCCCTGCTGTATAGCATTAACAATTGTGTCAAATATTTTTATGAATGGAATTGGACCAGATGATTTAGCGTTTAAAGATTTTATAGGTGAACCTGTAGCCCTTAGTCTAGTTATATCTGTTCCAACTCCACCTGCATACTTAGCTAAAAAAGCTGTTTCTTTAGCTTTATCCATTATACTCTCTAAACTATCTTCTATAACATTTACATAACAGTTATGAGCTGCCAATAGGTTAGCACTGAAGCTATGGTCTCCCTTTACTTCAAAATCATAAACTATCCCTTCAAAGTATTCCTTTTCCACTTTATCTACTTTATAGAATACATAATCTCCATACCTAAATCTGTAAGCATCTATCTTTTTATTACTAGGTTTCGCTGTTATCTTGTGTAAGTCTTTATTAATTAGTCTTATAATCTCATCACTGTCATTTATTGATATATGGACAGAGTAATGTTCTTCTGTAGCCAAATGATTTTTCTTTACTTTAGATATTCTCGGAAGACTTCCTATTCTTAATAAGATTTGAAAAATTTGATAAATAAGAGTTTTATTAGATAAAGTCAATTTATATCCATCTGAAACAGCTGTTCCATCTCCTCTAAATAAACCAACTATTAATCCCTTTTGTGCCTCAATATCAGCTGTTAAGACTTCATAAGGTAGCTTTTTCTTATTAAATTCTGTCCCTACTAGATTTTCTATAAATTGGGCTGTGTATGTGCTATTAAGTGTTATTCTAACTGAGTTATCTTTATTCTCTTTAACTGAAGGTTTTATACCAAAGAGTTTTATACATAGATTTACAACATCTTCTATGAATTCTTTTTCTTTTTTTCCAAATGTTAAAACTAAAGCCTTCCTATTTTCAAATTTGTTTATATATCCTTCTGCTAAATAATAGCCTAAAAATCTCATAAAATCGTAATCTAGTTTAACTCTGCTTTTTATCTTATTTATCTGTCTGTTAAACTCATGTGTTCTATTCTGTTTATCTACATTCTTTTTATAAATATATCCATCTTTTTCTATTAAGTTAGGTTGCTCTATATAGTCTAAAACACAAAATTCTTTAATATCGTTAGTCTCTTTAGGATAAGGAACAACTATATAATCCCATTCTTTAATATCTTTAGCTTCTACCCATCTTAAACTTTCAAGTATGTTAACTTCTGTCTTTACACATGTAGAAGCATACTCTCTTTTTAAAATGTGTTTTAAATCTATTTTTTTTCTATTTCGTTTTAAAACAGATTTTACAGGATAATATTTATCTGTATTTTGGTATGGTGGACATACTTTATAAAACTTTCTAATACATTCCACACTTTCTTTAGGCAAAACTAAAAATTTATGGTCATCTGTTGCTTTAACTGTTTCTTCACTTCCCCATAAACCCCAAACTTTAATCTTATATAAATTTCTTTTGTATATTCTTTTAAATAAACCAGATACAACTTTATAGTTTCCTTCTGCCGTTAAAACAACATCTCCTATCTGAATGTCTTCTATATTTTTTAATCCTTCTTTCGTTATTACTGGAGTTCCAGCAGGAAAACAACTTGAATACTGATTTACCACAGTTCCTGAATTATATAAAGTTGGTGTAGAGTGTAAATATTCTAACTTTGATATTTTGTTATAAATTTTTATAACTTCATCTTCGTTATTACCTATTCCCATTGCTACTCTCATAAAGAACCATTGGGGCTTTTCTATAAGTCTTCCTTCTCTATCTCTAGTAAAGTATCTATCCCTTAAGGTTGTTAGTCCAAAATAATCAAGTAATAAATCTCTAGAGTAGTCTAAACTATTTGCCAACTTATCCAAATCAAAATTTAACAGTTCCTCCTTGTATAGACCTTCTTTAACTCCAAACTCTATAGCTTCTCTGAAAGATTTAAGTCTTCTGTCTATATCTTTATTTATTATCTTTAACAGTTGTCTGACAGCCAAAGTGTCATAAAGATAGTGTGTCGGAATAAGTTGTTCTATTGCTTTAAGGACTAGTAGGTCTAACTCTTCAGTTGTTACTCTCTCAGGGATTTTTAAATCTAACTCTTTAGCTATCTTAAAGACAGTTTCATAATCATCCTCTAAATCTAAACCTTCTAATAGAGAAAAAATTGCATTTATTAATTTTTTCATCTGGAATTTTTCAACACTTCCATCTCTTTTAATAACTACCCTTTGCACAGGAAAACCCTCCCTATGTTTTTGAAATCATAAGATATAATTTTTGGGAAAATCTAAAATATCACAAATAGACTGGAAGAGTGAATGAGGTACTCTCTTTTTTATTTGAGATAATGTAGTATAATTTCTGGGTATATTAAAGCTTAAATTTTCTATTAAATGGCATAGAAAAAGTGATAAAATTATTATCAACAGATATTGATTGATAAAGAAAACTTTTTCTTTTTCTAAATTACCTATAATAATACCAATAGACTTTAAAAACTTTCTTTTTTTTATTCTGTATATATATCTTTAACCATAGCCTCACAGTATATATGAATACCTCTTCTTAAGCTATAACAATTTAATTAAATAACAATAAAATATAATGATTTTTTATTAAAAATCTTCCAATTTCGGATTAGTTGGTAGTTCTCCGTATGTAGCGTTCTCAACTATAACTTTTCTACCATTCAATTTTATTCTATTATCTGCAAACCATTTTATAGTCTGTGGGTATATTCTGTGTTCCATTTGTAAAATTCTATCAGATAGGCTCTCTTCTGTATCTTCAGGTAAAACAGGAACGACAGCCTGTATAATCACAGCCCCACTGTCTAGCTCTTTGCTGACAAAATGGACAGTGCATCCTGTATATTTGGCTCCAAATTCTAAAGCCTGTTTTTGTGCTTTTAATCCTCTAAAGGCAGGTATTAAAGAAGGATGTATATTAATTATTTTATTTGGAAAACTGTCTATAAAGTAATCTGTTAAAATCCTCATATAACCTGCTAATACAATCAGGTCTGGATTTTCTTTTTTTATAATTTTTACTAAAAATCTGTCATAATCTTCTCTACTTTCAAAATCTTTAGGGTTAACAAATAAAGTTTTAATTCCATACTCTTTCGCTATTTGTAAACCTCTAGCATTCCTTTTATTTGAGATAACTAAAGAAATTTTTCCCTTTATCTTTCCAGCTTTTATTCCCTCTAATATTGCCTCTAAATTTGAACCTCTACCTGATATTAAAACAACAATATTTAACATTAATTACTCCTTTTCCTTTTCTAAAT
>QNZF01000058.1 GCA_003978485.1 Persephonella sp. | reverse complement strand
TCTTTTATCTGTTTTAATAGGTGGATTTATCGGTTATATAACAAACTATTTAGCTATAAAAATGTTATTTAAACCTTATAAAAAAATATATCTCTTCAATAAAATTCCTTTACCTTTTACGCCGGGAGTTATACCTAAAGAAAGGGAAAGAATAGCTGAAGTTATAGCTGAAACTTTAGAAAAGTATATTTTACCTGAAGAAAAGCTAGTAGAGATGCTAGAAAGGAGTAATTATAGAGAAAAACTAAAAACTAGGATTGAAGTTGTAATAGATGAAATTATTGAAAATTTTGCTAAAGATATTAAAACCAATCTGAAAGAAAATTTAAGTTTGGGTAAGTTTAGTTTAAAAACAGCTTTTATCCTTTCAACTTTAGATAAAGTTATTAATAAAGTGGTGGATAAGTTAAAAGATAGATTAAAGAAAAAATTAATAGAGAGAGCATCAGATATAATAGAAAAAAATATAGAAATGGAAATAAAAAGTTTATCTTCCCAATTAGATATAAAAAAAAGTGTTAAAGAAACATTATTAAGTATTGATATAGAAGAGTTAGAATACATAATTCTAGGTATTTCAAAGGAACAATTAAAACATATAACATACTTTGGAGCTATTCTAGGAGGACTAATAGGGTTAATACAGTTTTTAATCTCTATATTTATCTAAAGCTTGGATTATATCTTCTAAAGGTTCAGGTAGTTTATCTAAAGATATATCAATCTTCTCATTTGTCCTTGGATGTCTAAATGCTAATCTGTAGGCTACCAAAGCGTGATAATCCAATTTTTCAGAAAGGCTTTTTGCTAATTTACTACCTAGTAATGATTTTTTAAAACCGTAAGTCTTATCATTTAGTAAAGGATGACCTATAGCTGAAAAATGAACCCTTATCTGATGAGTTCTACCTGTATGAAGTTTTATATCTACCAAACTTAAATTATGTTTTTCCCAACTTTTTTCTAACCAATACTCTGTTATCGCTTCTCTCGGCTTTGTCGTATCAACTCCCATTTTCTTTCTATCCTTTACTGACCTACCTATAGGTAAATCAATTATCCCGTACTCTTTTTTAGGAATACCTATTAATATTGCCTTATATCTTTTATCAACTTCCCTATTCTGAAACTGCTTTTGTAATTCTTTATGTGCAAAATCTGTTTTTGCTACCACCATTAGCCCTGCCGTATCTTTATCCAATCTATGAACTATACCTGCTCTAAATTTACCACCAAACTCTGATAACTGTTTAAAATGGTAAAGCAATGCATTAACTAATGTTCCCCTTTCGTGTCCCGGTGATGGATGAACTACTAGATGTGGAGGTTTATATATTACAGCTATATCTTTATCTTCAAAAAAGATTTTTAAAGGTATATTCTCAGGTTTAACCTTTAATTCTGGAACAGGAGGAATAAATAAAGTTATATTCTCATCACCTTTAAGCTTTTTAGACGGCTTTTTTACCAGACAACTATTTATAAAGGTATAACCATCTTTAATTATCTTTTGGTAATAACTTCTTGAGTATTCAGGATAAACTGTATGTAAAAACTGGTCTAATCTTTTCCCTTTAAATGTATCATCAACTTTAAAATTTAAAACTTCTTCAAAAGGTTTATCAAAATTTTTTATTTCCATTCATATTATTCATTTTCTTAATATATAAATTTTTACAGATTTATTTTAAATAATTTTTAATACTAATTTATTATTTTTACTTTTCACACTAGGTATTTTAGTTATTCAATATGATGTATAATAATTAATAATTTTTTTTGTAGGTTTTATTCCAAATGGAGTATTTATATCCTCTCTTTGTTATAATATTTGTTATAATATTGGTTATATCAATCTTATCCATTAAAGTTGTTCCTCATAAAGAAGCTTGGATTATAGAAAGATTAGGTAAATTTCATAAAGTTGCAGAAAGTGGCATTAATTTTATATTTCCAATTTTAGACACAGTTAAAGCTAAATTATCTTTAAAGGAACAGGTTTTAGATGTTCCAAAGCAGGATGTTATTACAAAAGATAACGTTGTTGTTGAAGTTGACGCATTATGTTATTATAAGATAATAATTCCTGAGAAGGCTTTTTACAACATCGAAGACCTAGAGAGTGCCATAGAACAAACAATCCAAACAGCCGTTAGGGATGTTGTAGGTACTTTCTCACTAGATGACTTATTATCTGCAAGAGAAGAAATTAATGAAAGAGTAAAAGAACAACTGGATGAAATAAGTAAAGAATGGGGAATAATAATACATAGAGTAGAGCTTAAAGAAATTAATCCTCCACCTGACATTATAGAAGCTATGACAAAGCTTATAGAGGCTGACAGGACAAAAAAAGCTATGATTACAGAAGCTGAAGGTAAAAAGAAGGCTATAGAGTTAGAAGCTGAAGCTTTTAAATTTAAAAAAATTAAGGAGGCAGAAGCTTTGAAAGAATTTGGGGAAGCTCAAGCTGTAGCTGTTCAAAAACTTATAAGTTTAGTAGGTGACCCACAGTTAGCTACCTTATTAATTGTAGGAGATAGTTATCTAAATGCACTGAAAGATATGTCAACAACTGAAAGTTCTAAAATGGTAATTCTGCCTCCGAATATTGAAAGTTTAATAGATATGTTAAATAGGAGGAGAGGAAATGATGGAGGTAATACTTCCTAATGTTAAAACATTTATGATACTGTTTGCTCTTATATTATTATTTTTAGATTATATATTTTTCCTAGAAGGTTATCTAATTCCTATCTCTCTTGCAACACTAATTTTCCTATTATTTTTTGTTGAAAAATTTCAATCTGATACAATTACAATAAGTTTTCTATTTCCAGTAGGAATAATATTTCTTATGTATGCCTATAGATTTATAAATAGTGATAATAAAAATAATAAAATGTTAGACATTAAGGGCAGCATAAAAAATATACTTAAATTTTTGAAAAGAATTAAATTGAAACGAAAAGAAGAATATTTTAAAGAATTGAGTAATCAATTTGGATATGTAATAAGGAAGTTAGGAAACAATCTATATGAAGTCAAATTTAATGTTGGTGTTAAAGGTAGAGGAAAAAGAAAATTTAAATGTATTAGTTATGAAAATTTAGATATTGGAGATCGTGTCAAAATCATACATATGGATGCTGATGGAAATTTTTATATAAGATTAGTTTAATCTTAATTTATTGACAAATATATATATAAAAATATCTTATTGCTTTAAATAAACTTTTTTTATCTCCAAAGGGGGATTTTATGAAAGAGGCAATATTAATCACAGGGGGGGCTGGTTTTATAGGTTCACATTTAGTTGAAACATTACTGAATAAATATTCTGAAAAAAATCTCATAGTCTTAGATGATTTATCAACAGGAAAGCTAGAAAATATTCCGAAAGATAAAAAAGTTAAATTTATAAAAGGTAGTATTACAGACAAAAATTTATTAAAAAATATATTTAACGATTTTAAGATTGAAAAGGTTTTTCATCTTGCCGCGGTAGCTTCTGTCCAGAGGTCAGTAGAAGAGCCAGAATATACCCATCAGGTAAATTTTGATGGAACTCTTTATCTATTGGAAGAAAGTAAAAAACATAAAATTGAAAAATTTGTATTTGCATCTTCAGCAGCTGTTTATGGAGATTTAGAAGAACTACCTAAAAGAGAAAATATGGCTATTAAACCATTAACTCCTTATGCTGTAGATAAATACGCGTCAGAAAGATATGTTTTGAATTCTTATAATCTCTATGGTTTAAAAACAGTAGCATTGAGATTTTTTAATGTTTTTGGTGAAAGACAAGACCCGTCATCTCCATACTCTGGAGTTTTATCTATCTTTATAGACAGAATAAAAAGATTTCAAAATGGAGAAGATGTAAAAATAACTATTTTTGGTGATGGTAAACAAACTAGAGATTTTATTTATGTTAAAGATGTTGTAAAAGCTTTAATTTTAGTATCAGAGACAGATAAATCTAATGGAGAAGTTTACAATTTAGGATTAGGTAAAGAGAATTCTTTATTAGATATTTTGAAGGTATTAAAAAATTTAATCGGTGAACTTCCACCTATAGAATTTACGTCTCCAAGAAAAGGGGATATAAGATTTTCGAGAGCAGATATTACTAAAATAAAATCTGTAGGATTTAAACCAGATTATTCCTTAGAAGACGGTTTAAAAAGACTTCTTATGTATGAAAATATAAAGTTAACTTCTGTAGTTTAGGAAAATGGTCGGTGGAGGATTCGAACCTCCGACCTCCTGCGTGTCGGGCAGGCGCTCTAACCAATCTGAGCTAACCGACCAATTAAATAATACAAAGTAAATTATAATTTAAAACAGTAATTCTAAAATATCAAGTATCTATTAAATTTTGTTTTATAAAAATTAATATGGTATTCAGCTTTAATTATTAACCATTTTTTCTATTTTTCTATTTACTCTTATTTAATGCTAATTAGGGAATTCAACATTGGTTATTTTACCTCTAATAAGCTAAAATAAAAGAGTTTTAATTAAATTGGTTAATAGAATTTTAATAAAATATTAAACTTAAAATATAGAAATATCTCACTTTGAGCCTGCTATGTAATGTACACCTGTTTCAGTCTTTGCCCAATGTAATGTGTTTGGTAAAACTTCCAACCTATCACCCGGTTTTAAAATAACTTCTCCTTCTTTTGTACCTACGATTAACTCACCTTCATAAATCCATCTAACTTCGTAATCATTATGTTTATGCCAAGGATAATAGGTATTTGGTGTATCATACCAACTAAAAACCCCATGATAACCTTCTTCTGATAGTATTTTCATTATTTCCATAGGGTCTGTTATACCTGTTTTTTTTACTATAATATTTTTCATTTTTAGCCCCCTGTTATTTGTATCTTCTCAATAACTCTTCCTGTATATCCTCCAAACCTACCCCCCTATCAACCAATGCAACTAAAAGATGGAATAATAAGTCTGCGGTTTCGTATACAATTTCCCTTTTGTCGTTATTTTTTAAAGCTATAACTGTTTCAATAGCCTCTTCACCTACTTTTTGTACTATCTTGTCTGAACCTTTTTTAAAAAGTTTTGCAGTGTATGAGTTTTCAGGTAAAGTTTCCTTTCTATCCTTTATTAATTTATATAAACTGTGTAGTATCTCGTAAGCATCAGGTTTATCTTCATCTTTAAACTCAATATCTCTGTAAAAACAACTTTCTTTTCCTGTATGGCACGCTACATTATAATCTTTTACTAGATATAAAACACTATCACCATCACAATCAATTTTTATCTTTACAACTTTTTGTAAATTTCCAGATGTTTCTCCCTTTTTCCACAGCTTTTGTCTAGAACGGGAGTAATAAACTGCATATCCTGTTTTTATAGTTTCTTCTATTGCTTCTTTATTAGCATAAGCCTGCATTAAAACTTTTCCTGAATAATAACTTTGGGTTATAACAGGAATTAAACCATCTTTATTAAATTTTATTTTTGAAAAATCTATTTTCACTTTCCGTAAACCTCTTTAACACTTTTTAGCCTATATATAACAGAATTGGGAAAATCATCCCTTACTAACTTAAAGTATCTTTTATCAAAATCTCTTAAAATAAACATTTTATTTAACATACTATTATAGCTTTCCTCATCCATTAATAAAAATAAAGTGTTGTTATTCTTATCACTGACAATTTCTAAAACCAGACCATCTACATTTTTAGGTAAAACTTCATAAGTTTGATTATTTTTTATAACTATAAATTTTATCTTTTTAACCGTATCTAAAACACCTCCCCTTATTAAAATTTCTCCTTTATTTAAATCAATTCTCATAGCTCCCTTATAACAGCTTAATTTATCTAAAGTAATACTTTTACAACCTTTCAATATATTAATTTTTTTATGTATTCCCTTCCTAGCTTTAAAATCCCAACTTCCGAAGTAATGTATCCAAAAATACTTTCCTATCTGGTCAGATGTAAATAACCAATATACATTAGTATTTATATTTTTTATAAACTTTCCTTCTCTAACATCTTTAACTATTTTTTCAACAGAAATATTTTTTTCTTTTCTTAAATACTCTAAGGTTTCTATTCCAACACTTGATATAGACATAATTGTATTGTATGCTTCTTCAGGGGAATATGTAATGTAAGAATAAGCTACATAGTACATTTTAGGTGTATTTTGAGTTCCTCCTCCATCCATAAATGTTGGCCTTTCAGAATAAAATTGAATAGCATATCCAAAATCCCACCAGCTCCATATCCAACTATTTTTAGGAGTATTGTTTTTAAAATATTCAAAAGCTTCTATATACTCTTTTTTTAGCTTAGGTGTTTCTACATGTTTTATGCTGTTTAAAGCTAATGTAGGTGTAAAAATTGTTAATAAAATTGTTAATACTACTAATACTTTTCTTCTTTTTTCCTCTCTGAAAAAAGTGATTAAAAAATCAAATATAAATCCTAGACCTATTCCAATAAACGGTGCTAAATACATAACAAATCTATGACCGTTTTTAAAGGCCATTAAGCCTATTAGGAACAATGGTAAGATGAGTAGTGCCCTTTTCCAATTTTTTACAAAGAAAAATATACTTCCAATTATTCCTATAAAAAATAGAACAATATTTCCTATAGTAATTTCTGCTAATTTATCTATTGGATAATTTGTTAGCTCGGCTATTGAAGTATAGGCAGTAGGATACAGGTTGGCGTTAGAAACATAATATATGCTAAAATTAATTAATTTTGAAATAAAAGGATTCATTCCCTGCAATAAGACTAAAGGATTTGCTAGTAAAAATATTATCAACAAAGATATTAGGTCAGTTTTGTTAATATTCTTAAATTTAGATACGATTAAAACAACTACATATACTGAAAATATTACAAATACTAAATCTGAATGCCCATACCACCAGTAGTATAGATATAAGAATATTCCTGCTAAGAACGAGTATAAATATTTTAATTTTTTTCTACTTTCATCTAATACTTTTAAAAGAAAAAAAGCTATCATAAATGGAAAAAATAGATTTAGACTGTCTGTGTCAAATCTGGCAACAGAAGTCCTTGATAAGTATGTAAGAGACAAAACGGTTGTTAATGCTCCTAAATATCCTGTTATATAGAGATTAAATATGTTTCTAAAAATTAAAACTACCGGTATTACAACCAGTACTGCCAAAATAGGAGTTAAATAAAAAGCTATATTTTCTATAGGTAAGTTTGTAATTTTGCTTAATATTCCACCTATCCAACTTTCTAAAGGAATAGGGTCTGGATACTCAATTTTAATATCGTATTTTTCATTATCCAACCTATTTATATTGTCTGGAACAAATCTTAATGGGTCTGTTTCTCCCGCTTTATATATACCTTCTTTATATTCCTTTCCATATCTAGCGAAGTAATAACCGTCTATACTAGTTAATATTGGTCTGCCATCATCTAAATAAAATTTGTCTTTATACTTATCCCAAAATTTTATATCGTCAAACCTAATAAACAGACCAATAATTATTGGTATAGCTAGGCTTATTAGCAGATAAATAAGATTAAATTTTTCCTTCATTGTTAACTCCTATAAAGGATAAAAGATAAAAGTTTTAAAAACTAAATTAAATTTTTAACAAATGTTGGCAAGGTATATAATGATTTAAATATCTCTTTATTAAAATACTTTAGGTCTAAATTTTTAATATCTATATCTTTAAGATTAAATATATCCACATTTTCAGATGCTATCGTAAAACTCCACATTCCTGATGGGTATGTAGGAATGAATGCTAAATAAACTCCTACATTTCTGAAGACTTTTTTTATCTCCCTTACTGCGTTTTGAAAATATTTCGTTTGAAGTATAGGACTTTCAGTTTGAGCTACCATTATTCCATCTTTTTTTAACGCATTTTTTACTTTTTGGTAAAACTCCTCTTTAAATAAAACTTCAGAAGCACCTATTGGGTCAGAGTTATCCATGATTATTACATCGTAGCTATTTTTATTTTCTTCTAAAAAATCATTCCCGTCCTCTATAAATATCTTTACCTTAGGATTTTTTAATTGGAAGGATATTGATGGAAAATATTTTTCTGCGATAAAAATAACTTCCTCATCTATTTCACAGAGATGAACTTCTTTAACTGAAGGATGTTTTAATACCTCTCTTATCGTTCCACCATCACCACCACCTATAACTAAAACTTTTTCTGGATTTTTAGCCAAAAACAAGGCTGGATGGGAAATCATTTCATGATAAATAAATTCATCCTTTTCTGTGGTTTGAACCAATCCGTCCAAAACTAGCATCCTTCCAAACTCTAAAGTATCTAAAACTGCTATTTCCTGATATTTAGATTTAATCTTTTTTACTTCCTTAACTTTGAATGTTATACCAACGTTATCTGTCCAATACTCTGTAAACCAAATCAATCCTGTTTACTCCATATTTTTATTAAGATTATTAAAATATAACAAAAATAAAATTTTTTAGACAATTTAATTTTGATAAGATAATTTTTGTTATTTAAGATTGTAGTGTAGGGAGGATTTATGGGTAATTTAGGTATGGATTTAAACAGGTTTATATTAGAAGAAGAAAGCAAACATCCAAAGGCCACAGGTTCATTAACTCAAGCATTAGTATCTATAGAAAATGCAGTTAAAGTTATTGCATCACATGTTAGAAGGGCTGGGTTAGTTGATATTTTAGGAAAAATAGGAAAAACTAATATTCAGGGGGAGGAAGTTCAAAAACTTGATGAGTTTTCAAATGAAGTGTTAATTGAGTATCTATCATCAAGTGGTCAGTTTTACGGATTAGCTTCTGAAGAATTAGACAAGCCTATATATCCACAGGAAGGTAAAGATGGAAAGTACGTTATAGCTTTTGACCCGTTAGACGGTTCATCAAATATAGATGTTAACGTAAGTATAGGCACCATTTTTTCCATACATAAAAGGATTGGAGATGGTGAGGAGAATTTCCTACAGGAAGGTTATAAACAGGTTGCTGTAGGCTATGTTGTTTACGGCTCCTCCACAATGTTTATTCTATCAACAGGAAATGGAGTAAATGGATTTACTTATGACCCGTCTGTTGGAATGTTTTTACTATCCCATCCAAATATAAAACTTCCTGAAAAGGGAAAAATATATTCTATTAATGAAGCCAACTCCCATAAATGGACAAATGAAAAATTGATTGATTATATCAACACTTTAAAATCTGAAGGATACACATCTAGGTATATAGGCTCTATGGTTGCGGATGTTCACAGAACATTAATAAAAGGTGGAATATTTGGTTATCCTGCAGATAAAAAGAACAAAAATGGTAAGTTAAGACTGTTATACGAAGCATCACCTATGTCTTTCCTAATTGAACAGGCAGGAGGTTTAGCAACAGACGGAAGAAATAGAATATTAGATATTAAACCTACGGATATACATCAAAGAACGCCTGTATTTTTAGGAAGTAAAAAGGAAATAAATCAGCTTTTAGAGTTTATTAATTAGTGTTTACCTTCCTATAACATAACCATAAACTTTGTTAGGTTTTCCCTTTTTTATCTCTTTTAAACATTCTAATAAAGTACTTCCTGTAGTCATAATATCATCAAATATTAAAATGTTTTTCCCCTCTATCTCTGAAAATTTTTTAACTCTAAATACATTCTTTAAGTTCTTTTCCCTTTCTTCTTTTGATAGTTCCATTTGAAGTTTTGTATCTTTAGTTTTTACTAAAACTTCCTTAACCATACTTTTTGGAAAGATATTTATTAATATTTCCCTTAAATGATTGAACCCTCTCTTTTTATACAATTTTTTAGATAATGGAACATATGTTATTAGATTTATCTCATTTTTCTTTACGAAATCAGTTATATCGTATTTGATTAAATCAGCTATATCTTTTGCCAAAGCTTTTACGGATTTAAGTTTATAGATACCGATTATTGTAGTTAATGTTTTGTTCGTTTTTGTAAACACTCCTATATCATCAAACCTTTTTTCAATTTTACAGTCTAGACAGTTAGCTGTTATCTTTCCACAACTATGACAGTAAACGAAATCAGTTTTATATATTGAACCTAAACAGTCTTCACATACATAATTTTGATTAGTTATACAAAAAGTAGTTTTACATATCTCACATTCTTGAGGAAAAATAGAAGAATAAAAATAAGAAAGAAACATTAAGGATTTAATCTAACTATTTTAGCCTTTACATCTATAGTTGTTGACAAAAATACTGGTTTTTTATCTATAAATACGGTCAATCTTATCTTGTATTTACCTGAATGAACATACTCATTTTCAAAATCCTTTAAATCCCAACACCATTTTTTTTCAGAATTAGGCTTTAAATACTGTAAACTTTGAGTAGAAATTGGAGCAAAAACAACCTTACCTTTATTTTTTCCTGATAAAGATATTACAACCCAAGGAGCAGAATTAGGTAAAACAACCGTTTTATTAGAATTGTTTTTTAATATAAAACAAACCTTTTCTCCTTTATTGACAGATTTTTTATCTGATATAAATTGTAAACCTTTAATGTTAGCAAAGCTAAAACTAGTTATAATAAGTAATAGTATTAAACTTAATATTTTTTTATTAATCATTTATTTAACTCCATTGAGTTTAATTAACCTTAAAATTGTAAAGCAAACAAAATAAATTTAAAAGGAGATGTTTAAAATGTATAGAGTAGCTATAGTAGGAAGACCTAACGTAGGTAAATCTTCATTATTTAACAGAATAATAGGAAAAAGGAAAGCTATTGTTGAAGATATTCCCGGTATAACTAGAGACAGGATTGTAGCACAAACTGAATGGAACGGAATTCCATTTGAAATAGTTGATACAGGCGGTTATTTGGAAGGAGATGAAGATAAATTTGCATCATATATAAGAAAACAGATTGAAAAAGAATTGGAACAGTCAGACGCTTTTATTTTTGTTGTTGATGGACAAACAGGTTTAACTCCTGCAGATAAGGATATTGCAAATCTATTACACAAAACAAAAAAGCCAGTTTATGTTGTAGTTAACAAAATAGATAATCCAAATATGGAACATTTAAGTTATGAGTTTTATGAGTTGGGTTTTGATAATATTTTCCCTGTATCAGTTATACAAAAAATAGGTATAGGCGATTTATTGGACAAGGTTGTAGAAGATATACCAGATTATAAAATAGATAAAAACGTGAAAAAATCAAAAAGTAATAAGAAAAAAGAGGATTATATAAAAGTTGCCTTAGTTGGAAAACCAAACGCTGGAAAATCTTCATTGTTTAATGCTATTGTGGGAGAAGAAAGAGCTGTTGTGTCGGATATTCCGGGAACGACTAGAGATGTGGTTGATACAATTGTTGAATGGAACGGAAATAAGTTTCTATTCCTAGATACTGCTGGATTAAGGAAAAAATCAAGAGTAAATTACGGTGTTGAATTTTTTAGTGTGGGAAGAACTTTAGAAGCATTAAAAAAGGCAGATGTCGTTGTTTTGGTAATAGACGCAGAACAAGGAGCTACAGAACAAGATACAAAGATAGCACATCTAATCCAAAAATATACTAAACCTGCAATAATAGTTATAAACAAAATAGATAAATTACCTCCTAATTCTGAAGAATTAGATAAAGTCATAAAACAGGTAAGAGAAAAATTATACTTTATACCATTTGCACCTATAATTCTAACTTCTGCAAAAAATAAAAAAGGAATAAAAAAACTTTTAAAGGAAATTAAAGAGGTTTATAAACAATCTCTAAAGAGAGTTAAAACCAGCCAAATAAATAAAGCTTTACAACAGATACAAAAACTTAGACAACCACCTACATACCAAGGTAAACCTGCAAAAATCTATTACGGAACTCAACTTGAAGGGAAACCACCTGCATTTCTACTTTTCGTTAACGACCGTAAAGCATTCAAAGACAGTTATTTAAAGTTTATAGAAAATAATCTAAGATACCTGTTAGATTTTGAAAAATCTCCAATAAAAATTTTATTAAGGGATAAAGAAGAAGAAAGAAAAGGATAATTTTTATTTAGAAGTTTAAACTTACAGAAGCCATATAAGTGTCTTCTTCGTAGTTGTCTGCGTCGTCTGTTTTCTTATACCCTAGACTAAATTTTAATAACCAAAATGTATAATATGCTTTTATATAGTAATAGTTAGCCCTTTCTTCTTTCCCAAACTTTTGATTTCCTAGTATATTGGAAGAATAAGCATAACCTACAATTACCTTTCCATTTTCTATTGGATAAATACTTAATGAAGTTCCTAAATTAACTAAATGTCTAGGCTTAAAAGTTTTTTTTATAAAATCTTTATCTCCAACACCAGAAAGTGTAATATCAGATTTCCTGACCATATAAGTAGAGTACTGATAACCAAAGTTAAAATCTACTGTAAACATATCATTAAATTTATAGGTAGGATTAATTGTAGCACCGAAACCTAACTCTTTATAATCTACTTTATCTTTTGTATTATCATTATCTAAATCTGTTTTTAATGTATTAAGAGATAAAAATCCATAGAAACTTAAATCGTTATAAAAATTGCCATTCTTCATCGTTCTGAAACTTACAAATGGTGATATACTATACATTGTAAGCTTAGATTTTACATTATCCTTAACTTTTATAGTTCTATAAGGTAATACAACACCTGCAGTTAAATTATCTCCAACCTCTCTAGAGTAAGAGAATATACCTGCGTCAACATCAGCATCAAAATTCCTTTCTCTACCTATTGTAACATCAAATTTCTTTACCGTTGCATCTCCCTTTTCAGTATCTAATATAATTTTAGAGTTATACAAAAATCCTACACCAATTCTTTTTGCCTTTCTTTCTGTTTCATCCTTCTTTACTTCTTGAGTTATAGTTGTTTGTACATCTGATGCAGTTCTAGTTGAACTGGTTTGACCAGTAGTTTCACTTTCTGGAGAACCTTCGGAAGCTAACACTGTAGATGATACTAAAATAGAAGCTAAACCTAACTTTAACAAGAGAACACGTTTCATATCTGTCCCCCTTCAAAAATATATTACATTATTTAAATATTCTAAAAACCTTATTACTTTTCAAGAACCAGATTTGAATTCTACCGTCCACCCCCCTAACGGCTATTTTATTTCCATCTTTACTATAAGATACATTTATAACTTTAAATTGATTTCCACCTATTTGTTTATTAAGTTTATTTGAAGCTAAATTCCATATATACACTGTACCTTTATCATTAACTGTAGCAATATATATTCCATTTGGACTAAATTTAACTTTGACAAGTTTATCATTCCCCGAGTTAACAACCCTTAAA
>QNZF01000003.1 GCA_003978485.1 Persephonella sp. | reverse complement strand
GGAAATAATTTTAAAATTTGGAGAGAAAGTTGAATAGAGTAAAAGTATCTATAGGACACAGTGATAATCTTGATAAAGCCATAAATAAAGCCTTAGAAAAAGTTAAAAATCCAAATTTAATTATTGTTTTTTTCTCTCCCAAATTCAACCCTAATGAGATATACACTAAGATTAGAGATAAAGTTGGAAAGAATACGGAAATTATAGGAACTTCCACTGCAGGAGAGATTTCTAATGAGACAGACTGTACAGTACATACAGTATCTATTGCCGCAATAGAGAGCCCATATATTAATATTGGAGTAGGTGTTGGTAAAGACTTATCTAAGAACATACTTTACGCAACGGAACAGTCAATTATAGAAGCTACTAAATCCTTAGATAAAAACAAGAGAATGACAACTATAAATATTCTACAACGGGCGTACATAAAGAAATCTTTACATGAATTGTTAAGAACAAAATTTTTTATAAATATGCTTCTATTAGATGGATTAGTCGGACAGGAAGAAAATTATCTGAGAAATTTAAGTAAATATATTCCTAAAGAAACAACGGTAATAGGTGGCTCTGCAGGAGACGATTTAAGGTTTGAAAGAACATATCTAATAGGTAATGGTGTTTACACAGACGCTGTGGTTCTAACTATGATTAATACATTTTTAAAGGTTGGAACTGCTATAGGGCATCCATATTATCCAACTAAAAAAGGTGCGTTGGTAACTAGGGCAAAGGGTAGAATTGTTTATGAGTTAGACAATAAACCTGCAGGTAAAGTTTTAAAAGATTTATTGAAAACTGATAGGTTAGACCACGAAATTTTTGCAAAGTATACAACGGGAATAAAATCTATAGATATATTTGGAGAATATATGATAAAAAGCCCAATGATGACTTTACCTGATGGTAGTGTTAAGTTTTACGCAGAAATACCTGAAGGTTCTTTTTTAACGATTATGGAAACAGATGAGGAATATCTGATAAAAAGTTTTAAGGAAACTATTTTTAACGCAATAAAAGATGCAGGCTCTCCTAAGAAGATAGGCTTAATCGTAATATTTAACTGTGTTTTAAGGTATGTATTGAAATGTCATTATGGCGTAAATGATATTTACTTTATAAAAAATCTGTTAGGTGAAGATGTGCCAGTTATAGGTTTTAACACATATGGGGAACAGGGAAGAACGTTAGGTGGTTCGTTGGGGCATTACAACCAGACGTCTAACATACTAGTTTTAGCAGATGAACTTGTGGATGAGTAAGCTATTTCTTTTTATACTTTTCTTCTATATATTTTTTTAAATCTTCACACTTATCTGTTATTACAAATACCTCTTGAACAGTTGAACCTTTTTTTAATAAAAGCTTAGCTCCAGAATGGGTCTCATACTGATAACTTAATCTTACCTTTCCCGGTTGTCCCTTTGGAGTTGTTTTTATACGACCGGGTATTACAGACTTAACTAAATTATTTTTTATTAAATCTTTTAATAATTCTTCTCCGTCTTCAATTATATGATGTTCTTTTTTTATCCCCTTTTTTCTGTATTTCATCCTTTAATTTTATACTTTTAATTTATACATTCATCAACCAATATATTATTTGCGTCATTTCTTCTTATAGCTAAACAGTAATCCTTTACTTTTAATCTAACAGGTCCTCCAAAGGGTGTTTTTTGCAAGACTATTACTTCTTGACCGGGAAATAACCCTAATTCTAATAATTTTTTCTTTAAGTTTTTGTTTAATGTTAACTCTTTTATTTTACATTTAGCTCCTTCCTGTAGTTCTGTTAGGCTTTTCATCTCTAACCTCTTAATTATTATTTAAACTCAGTCTCAATAATATCTTTTTAGTATATGTATATCAATGACCAATATCAAGATTTGATACTATTTATATATATAACAATATTTATCTATATTAATTTAGAAAAGGATAATAGGTAGATAGAGAATGTTGAAAAGATTTTTAACTGTTGAAAATTTAACCTTTTTAGCAATAATATTTGGTGTTTTGGCAGGTATTTATCTAAAGGATTTAGTTATACATTTAAAAATAGTGGGAGATGCTTTCTTAAGCCTATTAAAAATGATAACTATACCTCTTATATTTGCCTCTATTTTTATAAGTATTGCCTCTTTGACATCTATTCAAGATTTAAAAAACTTAGGTCTTAAAGCATTACTGTATTACTTTTCAACTACATTTTTAGCAGTATTAACAGGAATACTGATAGTTAACTTAATACATTTTCATCCTGTTTCGGATATAAATATAACACATAATATTGAACATAAACCTTTTACAGTTGAGGCTTTAATAAAAAGTTTTATACCTTCAAACATTTTTCAAAGTTTATCTGAAGGAAAAGTTTTACATATAATCATTTTTTCCATGCTGTTTGCATTGGCAGTTTTAACATTACAAAAGTCAAAAAAAGAAATTATAACTAACTTTTTTGATGGAATTAACGATGCAATGTTAACTATTGCAAAATGGATTATAAACCTGTCTCCTATAGGCGTTTTTGCATTAATATCCTATATAGTTGCAGAAAAAGGATTAGGTGCTATTCTCTCACTCTGGCAATATGTTCTAGCAGTTGTTCTAGGATTATTTATACATGCATTCATCAATTTACCAATTATAGGTTTTATATTTGGAAAATTTAATCCTTATAAATATTTCCTAAAAGTAAAGGAAGCTTTATTGATAGCCTTTTCTACATCTTCAAGCTCTGCCACTTTACCTGTTTCTTTAGAAGTGGCTGAAAAGAAAGCTAATATAGATAAAAAAGTTGCAGGTTTTGTTTTACCTTTAGGTGCAACTGTAAATATGGATGGAACTGCTTTGTACGAAGCTGTTGCTGTTATGTTCGTTGCATCTATGTATGGAATGGATTTGTCATTAACGGAACAGATTATTGTTTTCTTTACAGCTTCCCTTGCGGCTATAGGAGCTGCAGGAATTCCAAGTGCAGGGTTAGTAACGATGACTTTAGTTTTTTCAGCTGTAGGAATTCCACTTGAGGGGATTGCTTTAATACTAGTTGTAGATAGATTTTTAGATATGTTAAGGACTGCAACGAATGTATGGGGCGATTTAATAGGAACTAAGATAATATCTAGATATTTTAACTAATTAGGTTAACCTAAAAAGTAAACGACAGGTACTTCTTTACACTCATTAAACTTTACACAGTAAATACACTCCGTCCACACTTTTTGTGGGAACATTGATTTATCTACAACTTTAAATCCTAATTTTTCGAAGAAATTAGGAACATATGTTAATGCAAATACTTTCTTTAATCCTAACTCTTTTCCTTCCTTTAAACAGGCTTTTATTAATTTTTTCCCTATACCTTTAGACTGATACTCAGGTAAAACGGCTAAAGATTTTATCTCTCCTAAGTCTTCCCAATAGATATGGAGGGAAACTACCCCAAGTATTCTATTGTTTTCCTCGTAAACGAAGAAATCCCTTATATTTTCATAAATGTTATTAAGACTTCTAGGTAGAAGGAGACCCTGAGGGACATAAAAATTTATTATATCTTTTATCTGATTTGCATCTTTAAGTTTTGCCTTTCTTACCAATAAATCTCCTTTTTTCTTTTTTTAAAACTAGAATATAATACATTAAAGCTAAATAATTTTTTAACCAAAAAAGTGTAAGATTAAATATAAAATTTGTAAATATTTTTAATGTGTTGTACAAACAGAACAAACATCAAAACTTCTTAGAACCATTTCTGCCAGAAGTTGACTTTTCAAACCCTTAATAGCTTTTTCTGCAGGAGAAAGATATTTCTCACATCTTGGTCCTAAATTCCAAGTAGAAGGAGTTATTATATTGTAGTTTTTTATTTTTCCTTTGCTAACTTCAATTGAATGAATTAAAGAGCCCCTTGCCGCTTCACAAAAACCAAATGCTTTACCTTCTATCTGTTTTATATCCTTTTTTGGTTTAATGTAAGATTTTTCTTTCACATTTATTTCTTTTAATCGTTCCTTTACAGATATAAGTATTTTTATAATTTCATCTATTCGTGCCCATGTTCTAACCATATAGCTATCTTTATACTTTTTTAATAAATTTAAAAACAATAAATCTTGATTGTTTATTCTACGGGATAAAGGACTTGTTTCGTAAGGTAGTCCTTCATATCTGACCGCCTTAGCCCAAGAGTACCTTTTTTCTTCAGTTAAAATTCCTTCATTTGTTAAATAAGAGTAAGAACTAACCTCTTTTACTTTATTTATATCAAAATTTTTCCTCTTTTTTTTAGTTATCCCTTTAGATATTAAAGGAGACATATCGCAAACAGTTAAAAATCTATGGTAGGACTTACCAATTTTATCCAAATTATGTTTTTGACAGAGTAATAGAAAAGTTTTTAAATCTGAATTTTTCGATAAATCAAAAAATTCATCTATATCTTTTATAGAAAGATATTTTTCATAGGACATTCCTATTATATTTTTTTCACAAAAATAGATTAAATTATCAACTATAGCTATAGCCTCAGTTATATCAAAGTTTGTAGGGTCAGAGACTACACCACCAGGTATTGTATAAGATGTATGTGGCCATTGTCCTCCAAAAATTGCAATCACTTTTAATATCTTTAAGCTAGCATCTAGACCTTTTCTCCATTGTATTCCCTTTATTGGTTCAAACTTTCTTAATTTGTTATTTTTTTCAAGCTTTAAAAAATCAGGTAAAACAAAAATATAAAACCATCTGATATGATTTTGAATTATTTCTGAAGATAAAGTAATATCTCTTATCAATTGAGCTTTATTTGGTATTTCTATTTTTTCCCCTGAACTTTCATAAAGTGCTTCTAAGGTTCTAACTGTAGCAATTAAATGGGCATGTCCACATATACCACATATTCTAGGATTTATTACTAAAGCATCTAAAGGAGATTTTTCTTTTAAAATAAATTCAAATCCTCTAAAATTTGGAGCAATTATGAAAACATCTTTTATCCTTCCGTTTTCCCATATAAGTTTAAGTTCTATCTCACCTTCAACTCGGTTTAGAACAGTTTTTTTTATTTTAAACATTTTATTTATACCTACTCTTTTTATAGATGTTTATAATATACTGTATTCCTTTATTATTAAACTGTTTATTAAGGTCAGTATAAATGCATGAATTTTCTATTGTTCAAAGTTTATTAGGATTAATAGAGCAAAACGCAAAGCAAAATAATGCTAAATCTGTGTCAAAGGTTGTTGTCAAAATTGGTAAAATGTCAGGTGTAGAGCCCCATTTATTGAAGATAGCCTTTGATACATTTAAAGAAAAAACAATTTGTGAAAATGCAGAACTTGAAATGATTATACAAGATGTTATAGCCAAATGTGAGAACTGTAAAGAAGAATTTATTGTTGAAGATTATAAATTTATATGTCCAAAATGCGGAGGTTTTGAATTAAAAATAATAGATGGAGAAGATATGTATTTAATGAGTATAGAAATGAATGTCTGAATTTTTAGATTTTTTCCTTAAAAGATTATAAAAATTATACTGATTAAATTATTGCTTTAAGTAGTCAAGATAATTCATAATTGATTTGATGTTTAAATTCTAACAGGGGGTTTTTTATGTCTAAAAAGTTATGGGGTGGACGTTTCTCAGAAGGTACGGATGAATTTGTTGAAGAATTTACAGAGAGTGTTTCCTTTGATAAGGAATTGGCTATTTATGATATAAAAGGAAGTATAGCCCATGCAAAAATGTTAGGAGAACAGGAAATTATATCTAAAGAAGATGCGGAAAAAATAATAAAAGGATTGGAAGAAATAAAAAAAGAAATAGAAAGTGGCAAATTTAAGTGGAAAAAGGAATTAGAAGATGTTCATATGAATATAGAAAAAGCTTTAATTGAAAAGATAGGTTCTATAGGTGGTAAATTACATACAGGTAGAAGTAGAAATGACCAAGTTATAACAGCTTTTAGACTTTATTTAAAGGAAGAAATTAACAATATAATAATGTTATTAAAAGAATTAAAAAAAGCTTTATTAAATAAAGCAAAAGAAACTGTTGATATTGTAGCTCCTGCTTACACCCATTTACAAAAAGCTCAACCGATAAGACTTGCCCATTACTTTTTAGCTTACTTAGAGATGTATAACAGAGATGAAGAAAGATTTAAAGATAATTTAAAAAGAGTAGACCAGATGCCTCTAGGTAGTGGAGCTTTGGCAGGTGTAGATTTTCCAATAGATAGGGAAAAGACAGCTAAAGAGTTAGGTTTTTCTAGTATAATGAGAAACTCGTTAGATGCAACATCTTCAAGGGATAGTATTATAGAGTTTTTATCAAACTGTGCTATATGTATGTCAAACCTTTCAAGACAGTCTGAAGATTTTATAATATGGAACTCTACCGAGTTTTCCTATATAGAATTACCAGACAAACTTACAACAGGTTCATCTATAATGCCACAGAAAAAAAATCCTGACGTTTTAGAATTGATAAGAGGTAAAACTGGAAGGGTATACGGAAATTTAATAGCATTACTTACCACAGTAAAAGGATTACCATTAGCCTATAACAGAGATTTACAGGAGGATAAAGAACCTGTATTTGATAGTGTTAAAACTTTAAAAGGTTCTATTATTGGTATGACTAAAATAGTAGAAGGATTAAAGCCTAATAAAGAAAGAATGGAAAGGGAAGCAGGTGGATTTGCTTTAGCTACAGATTTAGCTAACTATTTGGTAAGAAAAGGTGTTCCATTTAGGGAAGCCCATCATATAGTAGGAAAGATTGTATCCTATTTGGTAAATCAAAATAGAGAATTGGAAAGTATAACTTTAGAGGAATTAAAAACTTTTTCAGAGCTGTTTGATAAAGATAGTTTAAAAATTTTAAATCCTTACTATGTAGCAGATGCTAGGAATAGCTACGGAGGAACTGCTAAGAATAGAATTTTAGAACAGATAGAATATTGGGAAGGCAAATTAAAAGAAAGTTAAATAAAAATCAAATTTATTTTTCCTTTAAATTACCTCTTTTAAAAATTTATTATGTGACTATTTAATATAAATAGCCTCCAAGACTAAATACCTTTTATATAACCTAGGTAAATTAAAACTAAGAAAATAATACCTACTACTATTCTGTACATTCCGAATGGAATAAAATTATGCTTTGAAACATATTTTAGGAAAATTTTTACACTAAATATTGCAGATAAAAAGGCGAATAAAAAGCCTATGGCTAAATTAATCCAATTATCAAATGATAATTCCTGATAGTTTTTATAAACATCGTAAATTGTTGCTACAAACATTGTTGGAACAGCTAATAAAAAGGAGAATTCTGTTGCCGTTTTTCTGTCTAATCCAAGTAAAAGTCCACCTATAATAGTAGCTCCAGACCTTGATGTTCCCGGTACCATAGCTAAAGATTGGAATAAGCCTATAAGGACAGCTTTTATATATGGAACTTCCTCAGGTTTTTTTATTGAATGCTCCTTTTCCTTATAAAAATACTCAATCAGTATAAAGACAATACCTCCTATAATTAGCATAAAACTAACGATATAAGGATTAAAAAAAGATTTAATTAGCTTATAAAGTAAATAACCTAATATACCTGTAGGTATAAAAGCTAATATTAACCTTTTCCAAATCTCAATATTTTTAAAGATTTTATACCTGTAAAGATAAACTACCGCTAGAATTGAGCCTAACTGTATAACAACCTCAAAAGCTTTATGGGTAGCTGTCTGTTTTATTCCTAAGATAGTGGATACTAAAATTAAATGTCCAGTTGATGATATAGGCAAGAACTCAGTTAATCCTTCTACTATACCTAAAATTATAGCTTGCCAGATTTCCAAGTTTATCCTCTAATCCAGTTTAGATAATATTTCAACACCATTTTCAGTTATGGCTATAGAGTGTTCAAAATGTGCCGCTAACGATTTGTCTTTAGAAACTACAGTCCATCCATCTTTAAGTTTTCTGTAGTAGTTAGTCCTCTTTCCCAATGTTGCCATTGGCTCAATTGCTAAAACCATTCCAGCTTTGATTTTGATATTTTCAGCATTTATTACACAGTTTGATACATGAGGGTCTTCATGTGGCTTCCTACCTATACCATGTCCACCGTAATCACATATAGGAGCTAATCTATACTTTTTTAAAGTTTGCTCTATAGCTCTTGCCACATCCCTAAGACTGTTTCCTATTTGGCAGGCTTTAATACCTTCCATTAAAGCTGTTTCCACACCTTCCAGTAATCTTCTTTTCCTATCACTTATCTTGTCTCCAACTACAAAGGATATAGCCGCATCTCCGTACCAACCTTCGTAAACTACTCCAAAATCTAGAGATACAATATCTCCTTCCTTTATAGGCTTGTTCTTAGGTATGCCATGTATTATTTCCTCGTTTATAGATACACAGATGGAAGCGGGAAATCCATAAAGACCTAAAAATGCGGGTTTTACCCCCCTTTTTTTAGTTTCCTCCCTAGCTATCTTATCTATATCAACTCCTGTGATACCGGGTTTAGTTATTTCTTTTAAATAATGTAATATCTCAGCAACGATTTTATTTGCAGTCCTAAGTTTATCTATATCTTCTTTAGTTTTTAACTCAATCATTAAATTAACCTATAACCTTTATTAATTCTTCATAAACTTTATTTGGGTCAGTGGAGGCGTCTATTCTTACAAGTATTCCTTTTTTTTCGTAGTAATCTATCAAAGGTGCAGTTTGTGAATGGTAAACCTCAAGTCTCTTTTTCACAACTTCTTTTTTATCGTCTTCCCTTTGAATAACCTCAACATCTGCAGGTGGTGGATTGTATATCACATGGTAAACTTTACCTGTTTTTGGGTCTATTCGTCTTCCAGTTATTCTTTTTATAACTTCCTCATCAGATACATCAAATAAAATTACATAATCTAAGCTTCTTCCTAATTTTTTTAATAAATCTTCCAATGCTTCAGCCTGTTTAACAGTCCTTGGAAAACCATCTAAGATTATATCTTTACCTTCCAACTTTCTTAATTCATTCTCAATCATAGAGATAATTAACTCATCAGGAACTAACTGTCCAGCTTCCATATACTCTTTAGCTTTTTTTCCTAGTTCTGTTTTATTTTTTACATTTGCCCTTAGAATATCTCCTGTAGATACTTGTATAAACCCTTTTTCCTCAGATAATCTTTGTGCCTGAGTTCCCTTACCTGCTCCCGGTGCTCCTAAAAATATAATAGTTTTTGCCATCTTCCTTACCTCTGAAACTAGTTTTAAATTATCTTTTGGTTTTTCTTTTTAAAACTATTTCCACTTTATAAATCCTTCATATCTTTTCATTGCTAAATGGGCTTCTATTTGATGTAATGTGTCTAATGCAACAACAACGACGATTAGAGCAGATGTACCTCCAAAGTAAAACGGAACATCCAACCATTTTATTAAAAGCATAGGTAAAATAGCTATTACTGATAGAAATATAGAACCTGCAAACACTAATCTTGATAGAACATAGTTAAGATATTCTGCTGTCTGTGTACCTGCCCTAATACCGGGAATAAAAGCTCCGCTTTTTCTTAGGTTATCTGCTATATCTTTTGGATTAACTATTATTGCAGTGTAAAAATATGTAAAGAATATAATTAAACCAATATATAAAACAAAGTATATATAACTTTGGGGTGTTAAAATTGTAGCTATAGTTCTTGCTATTTCACTTTTATTTGCAAAAAAGTTTGCTATCGTAGCAGGAAACATTAATATTGCAACTGCGAATATAATAGGTATAACACCTGCAGGGTTAAGTTTGAATGGTATATATGTAGCCTGCCCTGTAGGTATACCTATATTTCTTCTAGTGTATTGTATAGGAATTCTTCTCTCAGCTTCCTGTATATATATAATTCCTGCAACAACAAGGATTATAACGATAACAGTAGTGGCTACTTTTAAAATAGATAAATCTCCAGCTTTTAATAATTCATAAGTTCTTATTACAGCATTCGGTATATTAACAACTATACTAGCCATAATAATTACTGATATTCCATTACCTATTCCAAACTCTGTAATCTTTTCACCTAACCACATTAAAAATACAGTTCCAGTGGTTATAATAACTGTTGTCATAAATATAAAAAATATAGGATTTTCTGTAATTATAGGCTCTCCTGTAGGTGTATGGATATTACTTATCCATATTGATAAAGCCATAGATTGGAAAGTTGCTATAGCTATTGTTAAGTATCTAGTGTACTGTGTTATTTTCCACCTACCATAATCACCTTCTTCTTTTTGATACCTCTCCAATGTAGGTATCATTGAAGTTAATAACTGCATTATAATTGCTGCTGATATGTAAGGCATTATACCTAACGCAAAGACGGATAATCTTCCTAAAGCACCACCTGAAAATAGGTTGTAGATGTTATATAGAATTCCAGCTGAACTGTGCATATAGTTTGTTAAAGCTTGTGGGTCTACTCCCGGGACAGGAATGTGTGTTCCCAATCTATATAAAGCCAAAATTAAAAGTGTAAAAATTATTCTACTTCTTAAATCTTTTACTTCAAAAATAAGCTTAAATTTTTCTATCAATTATTAGGCCTCTTATTCTTAATTAAAATTAATACAAAAAAACATTATATAAAATTTAACTCTTTTTACAAATAAAATCTCATTTGCATATAGTTAAAAGGTAAATGTCGCTCAGTTTTTTTTTATAAAAATAACACTTTAAAATATTTAATGTTAAAATTTAATGTTTGCAGTATTAGATTATAGGAGGATTAATTTTGCGTCCAGATGGTAGATTACCTACTCAGATTAGACCAATTAAGATAACCAGAGATTTTAATATCTACGCTGAAGGTTCAGTTTTAATTGAAATGGGAAATACTAAAATAATTATAACTGCTTCTGTTGATGAGAAAGTTCCACCATTTTTAAGAGGTTCAGGACAGGGATGGATAACTGCTGAATATTCTATGCTTCCAAGGTCTACAGAAAACAGAAATATTAGGGAAGTTGTTAGAGGTGCACCTTCAGGGAGAACTCAGGAAATACAAAGACTTATAGGAAGGTCTCTAAGAGGAGTAGTTGATTTAAAAAGATTAGGTGAAAGAACATTATGGGTTGATTGTGATGTTATTCAGGCAGACGGTGGTACAAGAGTAGCCTCTATAACAGGAGCTTTTATTGCTGTTGCAGATGCAATGATAAAATTAACCGAAAGTGGAGCTGTAACTCAAAATCCTTTAAAAGATTATGTTGCTGCTATAAGCACAGGTGTTGTTGGGGATGAAGTTGTTTTAGACTTAAATTTTAAGGAAGACTCTGCGGCAAAGGTTGATATGAACCTTGTGATGACAGGAAGCGGAAACTTTGTTGAAATACAGGCAACAGGTGAAGAGTATGCATTCTCTCAAGATGAGTTTAATAAGATGTTAGAGTATGGAAAGTTAGGCATAAATAAGTTAATAGACGTACAGAAAAAATTTATAGAAGGGTCTCCTGTTCTAGGTCAGTGGAAGAGAAGTCCTATAAAAGAGTTTGAATACGTAGATAAATAAAGTTTATAGGGGGAAAGAGATTGGCAAACAGTTTAGTTGTGTTAGGTGCCCAATGGGGCGATGAAGGTAAAGGCAAAATAGTTGACGTTTTAGCTGATAGTTATGAATATATAGTTAGATATCAGGGGGGTAGTAATGCAGGTCATACGGTTATTATAGGAAGTAAAAGCTTTGCTTTACATTTAATACCTTCTGGAATTCTAAGGGAAGAGAAGAAAAATTTAATAACCAACGGAATGGTTGTATCCCTTGATGAATTGTTAAGGGAAATGAATAAGATAAAATATTATGTAAAAGATTTCAAAAATAGGCTTTTCATAAGTGATAGGGTACATTTAGTTTTTCCACATCATAAATTGTTAGATGCGTACATAGAAAAAGCCAAAGGTAAAAATAAAGTAGGAACTACCTTAAAGGGAATAGGTCCTGCCTATATGTCAAAATATGGAAGGACAGGTATAAGATTAGCAGATTTATATGACCCTAAATATTTTAGAGAAAGATTAAAAAACAGTTTTTTTGAAGCAAAGGAAATAATAGAAAAGGTCTATAAAGGCAAATTCCATTTAAACTTTAACAAAATCTATTTCAACACATTGAAACAGTTTGAAAAAATTCAGGATTTAATAACCGATACATCTTTAATGTTAAATAATGCCTTAAAAAACGGTAAAAAGGTATTATTTGAAGGTGCACAGGGAACAATGTTAGATATTGATATGGGTACATATCCTTATGTAACATCTTCAAACTCGTCAGCATTAGGTTTATCCAACGGAACAGGAGTATCTCCCAAACTTATCGGTAAAAGTAGATTTTTAGGTGTTGCAAAAGCATATACAACGAGAGTAGGTTCAGGACCATTTCCTACTGAGCTACTAGATGATACAGGAAGACTTTTAAGAGATTTTGGTCATGAGTATGGAACAACAACTGGCAGACCAAGGAGAACAGGTTGGTTAGACTTAGTAGCATTAAGATTAGCTTGTAGAATTAACGGATTAGACGGTTTGATAATAACTAAGTTAGACGTGTTAGACCATTTTGAAGAAATAAAAGTATGCGTTGCATATGAATATAAGGGAAGTATAATAAAAGAGTTTCCTGCATCTTTGAAAATATTAAGTAAATGTAAACCTATTTACAAAACAATAAAAGGATGGAAAAGTATTACTAAAGGTATAAAAGAAAATGATAAACTACCTAATGAGGTAAATGATTTTATAAAAATAATTGAAGATGAAGTGGAAACACCGGTAGTTATGATTTCTACAGGACCAGAGAGAACAGAGTTTGTAGAACTTTAACTCTACTCTCCTTTTATAAACTTTAACCTTTTTCAGCCTCTTTAAATCTTTTAATAGCTTCAGGTAAAAATATAGAAAATATATAACCTAATTTAATTTTGTTAGTATTTACTAACAACTTCCATTGAAAAATATTCCCTACAATAACTAAATCTAAAGTTCCTTCCTGCAAGTTTATAATGTAATAATCACCTAAGTTTGATAAATGGGAGTTATTTACAGCATTTCTTATTTTTTCTGTAATACTAGCAAATAAAGCTGTAGCTTTCTCATTACTATTATATCCATCTACTACAGGTAAACCTTCAGATGAAAATATGTCACTCGCTATTAACCCATCTCCCAACTCCTCTATAGCATAATTCACACAATTTTGTAAATTTTCTAATACTTTTTTAGACATAACATTTCCCCTTTGTTCCGTTTTTTTTATAGCTTAATAGGATACTTATATTTATTAAAAATTCAAGCTATAATGATGTATAAAATTTTTATGTCTTTTAAAATTTAATGGAAATTTTCAATAGAATAAATTATTGCACAATTTTTTATTAGACATATATTCATATTAAGGAGGGGTGAGGTGAAAAAGTTAATACTAACTATAATCTTAATATCTTTTGAAATATCTTTTGCTGGTCCTGCAGACAAAGTAATAATAAGAAATACCCAAATAAAAAACGAGACTGTTATAAAAAAATTAAAAATT
>QNZF01000001.1 GCA_003978485.1 Persephonella sp. | reverse complement strand
AACTGTAAATACCTTTTGGAATATTATCTATATTTTTATATAAAAACATAGTTGTAGTTATAAGAATATTAAAATCTCCATTCTTTATTCTATTTTTTAATTCTTCCTGTTTTTTCTTAGATTTTGCAAATTTTGAACTGTAGGCGATTATCTTGTTATGATTAACTCCATAGTTTATAAGCTTGTCGTAGGCTTGATTAACTAATACCTGTGTTGGAAACAACAGATAAACTTTTTTATTAAAATTCTCAACTAAAAATTTAGATAAAATTAAACCAAATGTTGTTTTTCCAATTCCTGTAGGAGCTAACAGTGCATAAGATATATTAAGAAAGTATCTTATAGCCCAGGTTTCTTGAATACTCCATAAATCATTTTTTATTATTTCTTTAAAAAATCTTTTAAATCTGTTTAATTCTTCCCAAACATCACAAACATTTCTAAACTTTCCGTAGCCTATAAAATCACATACTTCATCTTTTTCAACTTCATCAGGAAGACATTTAACACATGGTAAGCCCTTTTCCAATCTATCTGATGATATATCTCCATTACAGTTAGGACACATATTTTTATAGATGGAAGGAATAACCTCTGAGTTACTCAAACCATTTCTCCTATAGATTTTTAAATTAAAAATAATTTTATCTTAAATTTGAGATAACGATTAACTTTATTTTTTTAGTTTCCTTCTTATATAAGGATACATAACTATCAAGGTTATTACGAGTATGACAACAATTATAAACATAAAGTAATACTCTTTAACCTTACCGAAAATTACTTGTGCAGTATGTCCAAAGAAATAGCCTACTGTAAGATAGACGACTGCCCAAACTAACAGGGATATTAAATTAAAAATCGTAAATTTTACAATTCCTATCCCTGAAGCTCCCATTAACATCATAGGCACCATACGCATACCGTATAAAAATCTAATTATAAATATTGAGTAAACTCCATACTTATTTAAAAGCTCCTTTGCCTTTTCAAAACTTTTTTGGGTATATTTATTCTGTTCTAAAAAATTCCTTCCTTTCCATTTTCCTATAAAAAAATACATTATTTCGTGGACGAAAGCCCCTAGTATTGCAAATATTAAGGATATGGCAGGATTTAAAAGTTTAAGTTTAATAAAAATACCAACGACTATTAGAAATATTTCCCCTTCTAAAAATGTTCCAATAAAAACAGCAATATACCCGTATGTCTGAAAAAACTGTTCTACATTCTCTATCAGTTTAAAGTCTCCGTTTGTTCAAATATAGATTTATATTTAATAAAGTTTATTATAAAAGTGAAAGAGAAAAAGGAAAAGTTTAGAAATTTTGATATTCTGTAGGCGTAACTTCAAAGAAGTTAGTTAATTTCTTTACATCTTCCTTTTGTAAAAATCTTAATGGATTTTCTGTAATATTAAATTGTGGTTCTAACCCTAACTCTTCTAATCTTCTATCAGCTATATACTTCATATACAACTCTAACTCTTTGTAAGAAACTCCAAAAATTGTAGTTCCACCAAATTTTGTTTTTAAATAGTTTAGCTCTAACTCTACAGCATCAATTATAGTTTCTGCAATATTATCTATAAATTTCTCATCATCAACTATTTCAGGGTTTTCCTCTGCTATAGTAAGTATAGCTTCTATACCGTTCTGTAAATGTAAACTCTCATCTATCAGAACAAGCTCAACTCCTGATACAACATTTTTCATTTTTCCTGTGTCCTTCATCGCAAAGAAATGTGCAAATGCAGAGTAGAAAAACATACCTTCTTGAATAATATTATTTAAAAGTATTGCAGTTAATATCTGTTTTTTTCCTTCTATAGTGTCCGGGTCTGCCTTACCGTAAGTTATCCTGTCAACAGCCCTAATAATTATTTCCTGTTTTTCCTTTAAAAGTTTATCTTCTAATGTGATGTTGTAAACTTTTTTTCTATCCATTTCAAAACTATTTAAAACTATCTCAAAAAAGTCGGAGTGAATATTTTCCATAAACATCTGTGTTGAAAAACTCATTTTAGCGTAAGGGTCTGTTAGAACAGGAAAAAATCCATTACCTAAAACATTTTGAACTAACAACTCTGAAGACGCAAAGTATCCAACTGCACTTTCAAACAGTTCTTTTTCTGTGGGAGTTAAAGATTTATAATCTAATATATCCTGTTGAATGTTTAATTCCTCAGGAAACCAAACTGCTTTTTTCTGCTTGGTGTAAAGTTCTTTAAAAACAGGATATTTTGGATTTTCAGATAATCTGATATTATCTCTAACTGATGTTTTTCCAATAAATTTAAACTGGGACATCTCTATACCTCTAGATACTATATTTAGTATTTATATTTATAAAGCTACAATATATAGTATGTCAATATTGATAATTTTTATTTTTTCATATAGTCTATTAATCTGTTTTCTTATTTTAATCAAGTTCTTTCTCTACAATATATCTGTACTTTTTTCCTTTTCTTTATAGCTAACAGAGGTAAAAAACAAAAGTTAATGATTGGAAAATAGATAGTGCTTTTACTATGTTCTATTTAACTCATATCCTGTTGTGGTGTCAATATTAGTAAATGTGAAGGATAAGATAATAGAAAAAGAAAGAAAATTAGGTATTAAATATTAAAGATAAAAGAAATAATTATATATTTTTACTGATTATTATCCATCTGATTTTCCATTTTATTCGTGTTAATAGAAGCAGGATTATTTTCATTCGTTTTCTGTTTTATACCTTCCACTTCTTTAACAGAACTTTTATTCTTATTACCTTCAGATTGGAAATTACCATTTTCATTTTGCAATTCAAAATTTTCAATCTCTTTTTCAAGCTCCTCAACAGATTTTTCTTCAGATTTTTTTCTACGTAGGTATATATCAGAACAGGTAATATCAGGTTGAGTACCCTTAACAAAAACTAAATTTTTATTGTTGAAAGGACAGGCAGGAGTAGCTAATACTAAATAGGTCATATTTATAGTATAGTAAGAAGCTCCTTCAGGTAATTGAAAATCTGGAACTTTATCTTTGTAAGGATGTGATATATCCATTATTTTTATCCATAAAGGTAGTGCCGCCCGTGAACCTGTCATTTTTTCACCTATCTTTTTCTTAACATCATAACCAACCCAAACTACAGTAGTTAGTTGAGTTGAAAAACCTGCAAACCAAGCATCAGAATACTCATTTGTTGTCCCAGTTTTACCAGCTACAGGAAAACCTAAAACTAAAGCCTTTCTACCTGTTCCCTCTTGAACGACACCTTTTAATAAATCTACCATTACAGCATTTTCAGGTTGTGGATAAACTTGATAACAGCTCGGTTCGTGTAAATAAATCTTACCGCCGGTAAAATCTCTAACCTCTTCTACTAAGTATGGAGTACATCTCATACCTTGATTTGCAAAAGTTGAGTATACTGTAGCTAACTCTATAGGTTTGATAGAATAACTTCCTAAAGCTAATGAAGGAACAGGATAAAGTTTTGTTTTTATTCCTAGTAAATGTGCCAAACGAACAACATTTTTCTTACCTACATTATGATAAAGATTAACAGCAGCGGCGTTTAAGCTGTGTGCTAAAGCATATCTTAAAATAACTTTGCCCCTATACTTTTTATCATAATTTTTTGGTGTCCATATCTTACCGCTGGCTATATCCCAATATCCTATAGGCTCATCGTAAACATACGATATTTGAGTATATCCCCTTTTTATAGCTGTAGCATAAACTATAGGTTTAAAAGCTGAACCGGGCTGTCTTCTAGTCTGAATAACTCTGTTAAATTTACTTTTTTCAAAAGAATAACCACCAACTAAAATTCTTACTGCTCCAGTTTTTGGATATATAGATATAATAGCTGTTTCTAAAAATGGAACAAATTTAAATCTGTTATTTCCCAAATACTCTACATAAAAAGGAATTCCCTTTTTTGCATTAGTTAGATTACCTTTAAAGTAAACTTCCCCTCCTGTATCATAAATCTTAAATTTTATTAGATGATTTTTATAATCAACACTTTCTATAATAGCTACATAAATATGATTTTTCTTTAGCTCTTTTAAATTCTTTTCATCTCTATAATGTTTTAAAAGTTTTGATTTTTCTATGGCAGTAAGTTTTGGAAATCCGACCGTTTCCTGTAATTTTTCCAAATGCTCCTGAGCTAATTTTGAAGCCTTTTTTTGTAATTCTATATCAACAGTGGTATATATCTTATAACCACCCTTATAAAAGGCATCCAATCCAAAGTTTTTTATAAACCATTTTTTTACTTCTTCTGTAAAGTAATCATCATATCTTTTTATACCTTTTCCTTTCCCAACCAATTTTATAGGTGTATTTTTACAAGCCTTAGCCTGTTCTGGAGATATATATCCTTCCTCAACCATTCTGTCTAAAACTAAATTTCTTCTATAGGTGGCTAATTTTATATTTTTATATGGGTCATACTTACTTGGAGCTTTAGGTAAACCTGCCAGTGTTGCCGCCTCACATACATTTAATTCCCAAACATGCTTACCAAAGTAAACCTTTGAAGCTGCCTCAACACCGTATGCCCCATGACCTAAATATATGTAGTTTAGATACATTTCTAGAATTTTATCTTTAGGATAGGTTTTATTTAACTTAATAGCTAAATACATCTCCTTTATTTTTCTTTTGAAACTTTTTTTGGGGGTTAAAAACAGATTTTTGACTAACTGTTGGGATATTGTGCTACCACCTGCAACAATTTTTCCAGTTGATATATTTTTAATAGCCGCCCTTACTATACCTTCAAAATCTATTCCGTTATTACTATAAAAACTTTTATCTTCAATAGATATAAAAGCCTCCCTAACAATTTTAGGTATTTTGTCTATAGAAACATATTTTCTTCTTTGGTAATAAAACTCTGTTATTAGTCGTCCTTTATAATCAAAAACCTGAATAACCTGTCTAGGTTTAAAAGTTTCTAACTGCCTAATATCAGGAACATTTTGTATTGCATCAGATATATAGTATATTATGTAAGACAGACCTATAGAAAAGGCTATTAGAAAAGAATAAAAAAGAAATTTAAAAAATCCCTTTAATCTATTTTTTTTCCTCAAGTATAAAACCTTCAAATAAAAAATTTGAAATAACAGTATATAATACTATTGTTTGAATTTACTCTTTTCAATATTGACAGGTAGGTAAAGGTGGTAATTGATAAAAAGTATATAATACTGGAGAATAGACATATTTCAGGTAGAACATGGTTATTGAGAATTAAAGCTCCTGAGTTGGTTAACGCACCTGCCGGTTCATTTGGAATGATAAAAACCACTTCAGATTATCAATTTGACCCATTGATGAGAAGAGCTTTTGCAATAGCAGATGTGGAAGGTGATGAAATTTTATTCTTTTATGATGTTTACGGTCGTGGAACAGCAAATTTAACAACTAAAAGAGTTGGAGACTATATAAATTTACTTGCTCCACTCGGTAAAAGATTTTTTCCTGAAGATGAGTTTGAAAATTATGTTTTAGTTGGTGGTGGTATAGGCTTTGCAGGTCTATCACTTTTAATGAAGAGATTAAGAGACAAGAAAAAAAATTTTATTGCGTTGTATGGGGTTAGAAGAAAAGAACAGCTATCAATGTTAGATTGGATAAAAGAAAATAATTTTAAAGATAAAACTTTGATATATACGGAAGACGGAAGTTTTGGAATAAAAGGATTGATAACTAAGGATTTAAAAGAAATTGTAAAAGATAATAAAAAGACAGCTTTAATGGTATGTGGACCTAAAGGTATGATGAAGGCTGTTGTAAAAGTTGCTAAAGAAATAGGTGTTAATACATATTTATCACTTGAAAGTAAAATGGCTTGTGGTTTTGGTATATGTATAGGTTGTGTGGTAAAAAATAAAAAAACAAATAGATACGATAGAGTATGTTATGAAGGTCCTGTTTTTAATGCTGAAGAAATAGAAATATGAGAGGTGCATCTGATATGGAGATAAAAGCTACCACAATCTGTGCTGTAAAAAGGGACGGTAAAACTGTGATAGCAGGTGATGGGCAGGTAACATTAGGGCATACAGTTATAAAAGGTTCTGCCAGAAAGGTTAGAAGAATTTTTAATGGAAAAGTTATTGTCGGTTTTGCAGGCTCTGCCGCAGATGGAATAGCATTAATGGAAAGATTAGAAGAACAGTTAAAGAGAAACGGAGGAAATTTACCTAAATCTGTTGTTGATTTAGCTAAAGCTTGGAGAACTGATAAATATCTTAGGAGACTTGAAGCAGTTATGATTACAGCAGATAAAGACAATATCTTTTTGGTATCTGGGAATGGAGATGTTATAGAGCCTGATGAACCTGTTTTGGCTATAGGGTCAGGTGGAGATTATGCAAGAAGTGCAGCCTTAGCTCTGTATAGAAACACAAATATGTCTGCAAGGGAGATTGTTATAGAGGCTATGAAGATAGCAGGCGAGATATGTATATACACAAATCAAAATATAGTTATAGAAGAGATATAACTTTTACAATCAAGTTTATACTTTATAGGAACAGTTAATATAGATGGAACAACTTATATGTTTTTACCAAAGTTTTAGATAGAGTATTTACCATTGAATTTGATGTTAGAGAGATTTCAAAAAATATTTAGGATTTTTAAGTAAATATAAAGAAAAAACTAAATTTAAACACACAACCTACAAACTGATAGAAATGTTATATAAACTCAAATCAAAAGGCTTTGCTAGTTTTATTTAAAATCTTTGAGATATAATTTAGATTAGATAATTAAAGTGCTTTAAATTGGGGCAGAGAAGCCCCATCTATGAAAATGAAATAGAATTATATTTTGACTACGTTTTGAGCTTTTTCTCCTCTGTCTTCCTGAACAATTTCAAACTCAACCTTCTGACCTTCTTCTAGAGTTTTGAAGCCATCTTCTTTAATAGCTGTGAAGTGAACAAACACATCTCCTTGACCGTCATCTCTGGTGATAAATCCGTATCCTTTCTTCGGATTGAACCACTTTACAGTACCTGTAAGTCTCATAATAAAAAAACCTCCTAACAAAAAATAAAAAATTATTGCTTAAAGACCAAAAGACTGAAGGGTAAATCTGTTGACCTTTAAGCAAACAAAAATTAATTAATATAATATCAGTTTTATATAAAAGTTGCAAACTTTTTTGTTAAACACCTGTTAAAATTATTATATCTATATAGCTTGATAGAGAAATAAAATCTTTTATAAAAATTAGCTATTATAGTGGTAGGACTTCCCTGTAAGCCGAATTCTGTCTTGTATGGTCATTTATCTCAGCTCCCTACCCGAGGGCATAGGGATTACTCCCATTAGGGCGGGCCACCCTAAAATGCCCTCCTATTTGGGATTGCTCCGAGGGGGTAGGCCGACCTATCGGTTCGCACCGACAGGTGGTAGGCTTTTACCCTACCGTTTCACCTGTACCTGATTTGGTATCCAATTCGGTGGCTAACCCACCTACTAACAAAGGATACCAAATCAGGTAGTCTACTTTCTGTTGCCTAAACCATAGGATTACTCCTATCTACCTTTCGGTAGCCCTCTGCCCTGTGGAGTTCGGACTTTCCTCTCTCCTTTTAGGAGAGCGACCATACGGGAAACCCTACCATTATAAAAATATTATTATATATTATGAAACTTTCAATCGTTATTCTAATATATTGTGTAGAAATTCCTTTATAGCCAATGCAAGCTTTGATATATCAGCATCTTCATAAACTATTTCAAATATTAAGGTATATAAAAAAACAGATAGCATACTAAAAAAGACTAACATCTGTATAAACATTCCTGTATGGAAGTTTCTCTTTAAAACAGCTTCTTTCGGGTTAAACGGATTATAATATACTCTAACTTTTTTATTTAATGGATACTTCTCTACAAGTCTTTTTACAGTATTATAATCTGATGCTAACTTTGTTAAGAATATCCTGTCAGATGTATACTCTTTCCCTTTCGCAGTATAACGATATTTTATTACTGGATAATAATAATTGTACGAAACAATTTTTTCATCCTTTTTTATTTCAGATTGAATTATCTCTCCTTCTGTTTTTCTCCATAGATAAATTCTTATTAATTTATAAAAAAGTATCAGGGTAATAATACCTAATACTGTCACCCAAAAACCAAAAGGTAAAAATAGAAACTTCCTCCCTTCCATTTTTAGCCTATATTTAAAATTTGATTTAATAAATAATTTGATTTTATTATAAACTCTGTTAGATTTTTAATGATAAGTTTTAGGAGAAAATAAATGGAGGTAAAGGATAAAGAAAAAAAGAAAGGAAAAAATCCATTTATTATTATAATAATATTAACTCTACTTATGACTTTACCTTTCATTGCCTTTCTTATGGATAAATTTCTATTAAAATTAAATAATTCTGTTTTATTTTTTGCCGAAATAATGATTATTATAACGGGAATATCGTCTGGATTATTAATATATTTTTTCTTTTTTAGAAAATGAATGAAAATTGAAGGAGGTTAGATTATGAAGAAATTTTTATTAGCACTGCCTATTGGAGTAATTATTCTCTCCAGTTGTGCTAACACAAACAGAGATATTGCTATTTTAAACAAAAAAATATGGCAACTAAAAAAGGAAGTTAGAGCTTTACACCAAGAACACAAGGAAATAAAAGCAGATTTACAAGAATTATCTTCAAGAACTGATAATGTAGCCCAAATGGCATCTCAGAACTCAGTGGAAATAGAAAAATTAAAAATGAAAATAAATTCCCTTTCCTCTAAAGTAGGAACAGCTAATAAAACCTCTAGTTATTCTTATAGTTCAATTCCAGATTATCAATCAGACCAAGTGTCTACATCAGTTGCAACTACTCTATCTGAGGAGGATTTATACAGACAAGCTTTAGATGCTTACAGACAACAGGATTTTGATAGGGCAAGAAAATTATTTTTAGAGCTTGTACAAAAATATCCTTACTCTAAATATTACGATAACGCGTTATTCTGGGTGGGGCAAACATACTATAGAGAAGGTAAATATGACAAAGCTATTGAATATTTTGACAGAATAATAAATGAGTGTGATGCAGGAACATCTCCTGATTGTAATAAAATGCCTATGGCTTTATTGAAAAAGGCATATTCTTTAATATATCTAGGGGAAAAAAATAAAGCTAAAACCTTACTGGAAAGAATTATAAGAGAATATCCAGATAGTGAAGCTTACGATTTAGCTAAAAGAAAATTAGAAACATTGAGCTATTAAAATTTTAATAAATGGGAAAATATAAGCTTTTTAAAATACCAAACCACGTTTCCATAATAATGGATGGAAACGGTAGATGGGCTAAACGGAGGGGTTTACCAAGATATGAAGGTCATAGGCAGGGAGCTAAAACCTTAGAAAATATTTTAAAGTTTGCTTCCGACATGGGTTTGAAGTGGCTTTCCGTTTTTGCATTTTCTACAGAAAACTGGAATAGACCAAAAGAAGAGATAGATGTAATTATGTCTTTATTAGTCGAATACATAAATACAAAATTAAATAAACTTTTAGAAAGAAATATAAGACTTAGATTTATGGGTAGAATTGATAAACTTTCAGAAGAATTACAAAAAAGTATCAAGAAAGGAGAAGAGGCTACTAAAAACTGTAATGGTTTAAATTTTGTAATAACTTTAAACTATAGTGGTAGAGCTGAGATTATAGATGCGGTAAACAAAATATTAAAAGGAGATAGAAAGAATATAACTTTAGAAGAGTTTCAAAAATATCTTTATATTCCAGAGATGCCAGAACCAGATTTGTTAATAAGAACAAGTGGAGAGTTAAGGATTTCAAATTATATGTTATGGGAGTTAGCTTATACAGAATTGTATTTCACAGATGTATTATGGCCTGATTTTTCAGAAGAGGAATTTTTAAAAGCTTTATATGTATATCAATTCCGAGAAAGAAGGTTTGGAAGTGTTTAAGTGAATTTACAAAATTGTGAAATCATCTTTAATAATCCCTTATTGCTTCCTTGTAAGATTTTTACTTTTTTGATTATAATATTTCCAATTTACTAAATTTTGGAGTTGTTTGATATGAAAAAATTTATAGGTAGTTTAGCGTTAGCAGGTCTAATCTCAGCTTCTTCATTTGCAGGAACTATAACTGTAGCCCATTCAGATTTAGAGCTTTCTGGAGCTCTAACAGCTGGATTTTTTGCAGTAGACAAAAGTAATAATAATGGTGCACAGGATACTTTCAAAATAACAGCAGTAGATATAACATTAACAGATAAGGTTAACGACACAATAGGATTTGTAGCAGATTTAGGAAAAACAGAACAAGACACACTTTTAACAGCCGATATAACTCAAAACAATCAAAATTTTGGTGTAGACTTTGCTTATGTAAGCATAAGACCTTTAGATAACCTAACTATAGACGCTGGAGTTATAACCACAAATATAGGTTATGAACTTTACCATACTTACGAAAATAGTAATATATTCTTTGGAATGGTATGGAATGCACAGCCTGTAACTTACGCTGGAGCTAGAATAACTTTTGAAGCAGCTGAAAATTTAAGTTTATATTTTGAGTATAATCAGGACAGTGGTAGTTATGGAACTGTAAATTATACAGAAGCTTTTGCTACAGGTATAATAGGCAATATTTTTGGATTAGATTATGCAATTTCTTACTATGATTATGCAGGTTTCAAAAATTTAGTGGATTTCGTATTATCAGGTTCATTTGGAAATATAGACTTTGCAATAAATTTTGATTACCAGTGGATGGATGATAAAACTAAAAATTCTATAAAAAATCAAGGTGCAGTTTCTGTGGATGACCATGCATACGGTGTTGCTTTATACTTAACTCCACATTTAACAGAACAAATATCTGTTCCTATAAGACTGGAATATGTAAACGATGGACAATCTAAGGATAATGCTGGAAATGAAGTAGATACAGGCTTATACGGTATACCGGGAGATTTTGCTTATTCCATAACAATAACTCCAACTTACCAACCTACTAAAAACTCTTATATAAGGGCTGAGCTCGGATACGTTAAAACAGACCAATTAAATAATGATTTCCAAAATAACGCTGGTAAATCTTACGACCATAGATACGTATACGCAATAGAAGCAGGATATATGTTCTAAAAAATCTTTCCCTTTTCTTCTTTTACTTTTAATTTTGTTTGCTTAAAACAATCTTAATACTATTTGAAATTATCGTTTTATTTGAAAAGCTACCTTTAAGTTATATACAATATAATCCCTAGTAAAAAGTCAGGAGGTATGTTAAATGGAAATAGTGTTGTCTATGGATGGAAATAAAGTGAAATATCAAGGTTCATTTAGAAAAGTTATGGAAAATATAGTAAAGGAAGGTAAGGACAAGGATATTAAAATATTATCTGTACATTCACATCAAAAAGAGTTAAGAAGACTTAAAAGAGAATTAAGAGCTAATAACAAAGATGTTTATAAAACTGCAAAAAGTATTGCTAAATGGTATTTGGTAAAAGAATATAGAGCGGTAAATAGACAGTTGAAAGAGTTAAAAAATAAATCAGATAAAGGTAGTCAAAAAAGATATGAAGAACTGAAAGAGAAATTAGCCCAAATAGAAGAACAGTGCAAAATCTATAAATAAAATTGAAAAAATTTTTTAAAGGAATATAATTTTTATTTGCTGGATGGGTGCCCGAGCGGCCGAAGGGGCAGCACTGGAAATGCTGTGTACCGTTATCGGTACCGTGGGTTCAAATCCCACCCCATCCGCCATAAATCTAAAGTTTTGAATATTGAGTTTTATATTGTAAAATAGATGGGTAGATTATTTAAAAACTTATATCCCCGGGTCCCTTCAGGTAGGGACGGGTGAACCCCGCCAGGCCCGGAAGGGAGCAACGGTAAGCCCGCAACCCTACGCTGAAAGGGGGTGCCCGGGGTAAAAATATAAATTGGAAGATTTTATAACAACCTTATATATAACATTTAAATTAGCCATATTAACAACTATTTTTCTATTACTAATAGGTTTACCTTTAGCTTATATACTTTCATTCAAAAAACCGCCCTTTAAAACTTTGTGGGAAAGTATTATTACTGTTCCTTTAGTTCTACCACCGACTGTTTTAGGATTTTATTTATTAATATTATTTAGTAGTGATAGCTTTATTGGAAAATTGATAAATAGAATTTTTAATACAGAGATTTTGTTTACATTCAAAGGAATACTTATAGCATCTATTATATATAGTTTACCCTTTATGGTTCAGCCTATACAGAACGGTTTTAAAAGTTTAAATAAATCATTAATAGAAGCTTCATACACTCTAGGGAAGTCTGAGATAGAAACATTATTTAAAGTTTTAATTCCAAATATAAAAGTCTCAATACTTACCGCAATAATTTTAACCTTTGCCCATACAGTAGGAGAGTTTGGAGTTGTTTTAATGGTTGGTGGAGGAATTCCCGGTGAGACGTTAGTTGCATCAATATCAATTTACAATGAAGTTGAAGCCCTTAACTATTCAACGGCACATAAATATGCATTTATACTATTATTAATAAGTTTTATATCTATTTTAAGTGTTAACTTTTTAGCAAATAAGTTTTCAAAGGAGTAGGTAAAGTTTTAAATGAAAAAGGTTATAGTAAAAAATAATGTAATTCCAAAGCTAAAAAGGTTCTTCCCTTGGGTTTATCGGAATGAATTAAAAAAAATTCCTAAAAATGTTAAATCTGGAGAATTGATTAGTATATTTTCATCAGACGGTAAATTTTTAGGAATAGGTTATATAAATCTAAACAGTGTTATAACTGTAAGAGTTTTAAGCTTTAATAAAGAAAAAATAGATATAGATTTTTTTAAACGTAGAATTGTTAAAGCTTTAGAAAAAAGGAATAATTTAAAAAATATTACAAACGGTTATAGGATAATTCACTCAGAAGCAGATTTTTTACCCGGTTTAATAGTAGATTTTTACGATAATTACTTATCAATTCAAATTAATACAGCAGGAATGGAAAATTTTAGACAGGAGATACTGTCTGTTCTGATAGATTTAATAAAACCAAAAGGTATATATGAGAAGTCAGATAAAAAATCTAGAGAAAAGGAAGGTTTAAAAACAGAAGAAAAAACAATTTATGGAAGTATTCCTAACGAAATAATTATTTATGAAAATAATTTAAGATTTGTTGTTGATTTAACCGATAGTCAAAAGACAGGTTTTTATTTAGACCAAAGAAAAAATAGAATGATTGTTTCAAATTACTCAGAAGGTAAAATTCTAGACCTTTTCTCCAATTCAGGCGGATTTGGAATATATTCCTATCATAAAGGTGCAGATTTTGTTAAGTTTGTAGATATATCTCCAAATGCTATAAAACATTTAAAAAGAAATTGTGAAATAAATAAAATAAAAAAAAATTATTCTATTGTAAAAGAGGATGTTTTTGATTTTCTAAAAAGAGAAGAAGAAAAAGGGGAAAAATATGATTTGATAATCATTGACCGTTCCATCTTTCCGTGTCCATAATCGTGCATGTCTGTCCATTTGGTTAGGAAACCACCACAAACAACAAAGCAATTTAGACTGGTAAATCCCTGAC
>QNZF01000013.1 GCA_003978485.1 Persephonella sp. | reverse complement strand
CCTTTAAACAAACCTACAATCTTAGTTATAAATAAAGTAGACAGGATTAAAGATAAAAGACAGTTATTACCTTTAATAGATAAGGTATCCCAAAAGTATAATTTTGTTGAGATATTTCCAATGTCAGCAATAAAAGGGGATAATATACTAGAATTTGTAAACACTTTAAAAAAATATCTACCTGTTTCACCACCACTTTACCCTAAAGACCAGATAACAGATTTACCTCTAAAGTTTTATATAGCAGAGATAATTAGGGAGAAAGTTTTTAAAAACACATCTAAAGAGATACCTTACTCTGTAGCAGTTGAGGTTGAAAGTATTGAAGAGGGGAAAGTTAATAAAAATCTTTTAATTATCAGAGCAATTATATATGTAGAAAAGGAAAACCATAAGAAAATAATAATAGGTAAAAAAGGACAGATGTTAAAGAAAATAGGAAAAGAGGCAAGGGAAGAGTTGGAACATCTTCTAGGTAAGAAGATACATTTAGAGTTATGGGTTAAAGTAAAGCCAAAATGGAAGGAAAACTTAAGACTTATACAGAGTTTAGGTTATGGCTATCTCTCTTAAAATGGATTTTTAGTATACTCCCTATACTCTTCTATCCTTTTCTTTATCTCATTCCAGTTATCATTCCCAAACTTTTCCAGAATTGCATTTGCTAATACTATAGATAACATTGCCTCACCTACTACCGCGGCGGCAGGTACTGCAGTTATATCTGACCTTTCTTTAGCGGCTAAAAAAGGTTTTTTCGTCTTTATATCTACACTTTGTAAAGATTTTTGTCTCATCAATGTTGGTATAGGTTTCATTGCAACATTTACAATTATAGGTTCTCCATTTGTTATTCCCCCCTCTAAACCACCAGCCCTATTGGTTTTGTGATAAAAACCTCTTTCTTCATCCCAAAAAATCTCGTCGTGGGCTCGAGAACCTACCTTTTTAGCAACAGAAAAACCTTCTCCAATCTCAACACCTTTTATAGCTTGAATACTCATCATAGCTTGTGCAATTCTTCCATCTAATCTCCTATCCCACTGTACATAACTACCTAAACCTATCGGTACACCTGTTGCAAAAACTGTAAAAATTCCCCCTAAACTTTCCCCTTCAGTTTTAACTTTATCAATATATTCTTTAAACCTTTTGTCTTCTTCAGGTAAAGGAATTCTAACTTCCGATTTTTCTGCATTTTCAAATCTTTCCTCAAGGGACAACTCTTTATATCTACCACTTACTTCCAACTCCCCGATAGATACAACATAACTACCTATTTTTATTCCTATATCTTCTAACAACTGTTTACATACAGAGCCAACAGCCACCCTACTTGCTGTTTCTCTAGCTGAAGCCCTTTCTAAAACATTTCTTAAATCTGTAAAACCATACTTTATACCACCAACAAGGTCTGCATGTCCCGGTCTAGGATTTGTAATCTCCCTTTTATTAATCGGTTCCCCTTCAACAGCCATTATATCAGTCCAGTTTTCCCAATCTTTATTTCTAATCATTAGGGTTATGGGTGAGCCTAAGGTAAATCCAAATCTAACACCGGATAATATTTCCACCTTATCTTTTTCTATTTTCATTCTTCCACCACGACCATAACCAGTTTGTCTTCTAGCCAATTCTCTATTTATATAATCACTAGATATTTTTAAATTGGACGGTATCCCTTCTATAATTGAGACCAATGCCTTTCCATGACTTTCTCCTGCAGTTAAAAATCTTAAAACACCCAATTAACAACCCCCAGTAAAATTTCCTATAGACCATTATAAGATAAGGCTATTATTAAATAAAAAAGATATTTTTTAATATCTAAAATTGGCATAAAGGAAAAACATAAAGTAATATTAAAAGAAAGTATTTAATATCTTAAAAAAAAGTTTTATAGAAGAGGTTGTACCATTTATGAATAGTCATGAGGCAATTCTTCTTTTAATTATATCTATAGGAGCTTTTCTTATTCCATTTATAAGTAAAAGATTAATGCTTCCTTCTGCAGTTGGAGAACTGATTTTTGGATTATTACTGGGCTTAGTATATAAAGAACATCTTTCATCTGAGATGTCTTCCCATATAGTTAAATTCTTAGGTGAGTTAGGTTTTATAGTTCTTATGTATTTAGCAGGTTTAGAATTAGATTTTGATAAACTGAAAAAAATATCTAAAAAGGAAATGTTTTTATACATTACAACCATTGCATCTATAGTAGGTTTATCGTTCTATGTAGCCATATATCTAAAACAACCTTTAGTTTACGCTTTAGTTTATCTAACTGTGGGAGTAGGTCTACTGTTTTCTGTTTTAAAGGAAACAAAACTTTTATCTACAGAAATAGGACAGCTGTTATTAATTTTGGCAAGTATCGGAGAAATAGTTAGTTTATTTGCTATAACTTTCTTCTCAGTTTTCGCAAAGTACGGATTATCTGAAGAAGGATTAATTCACCTAATAGAGATTTATCTATTCTTTTCATTTGTTTATATAATCATTAGGATTTTTAAACTTTTCGTTTGGTGGTATCCGGAGAAGGTTGCAAAAATTTTAAGTGGTGGTGAAGCCACGGGAGGAGAGATAGGATTAAGGGCAAACTTTATGATAATGTTTACATTCGTAGCTTTGGCAAGTTTATTAAAATTAGAAACAATTATAGGGGCATTTATAGGCGGGATGATGGTTGCACTCTTTCTAAAAGATAAAGAACATATAGAAAAAAGTTTAAGTTCAATTGGTTATGGTTTTCTAATACCTATTTTCTTTATAGAAGTAGGTTTAAGCTTTAATCTGTTAGAGTTGTTAAAAGTAGAGATTTTGAAAAAGGCTCTTTATCTAAGTGTTATAATATTTTTAATTAGACTTATTAGTTCTATATTTATACTCTTTATAAGACCCAATTTAAAGGAAATATTACTTGTTCCCTTAGGATTATCAATTCCTTTAACTTTACTTGTTGCAATTTCAACTATAGGATTGGAAATACATTTATTGACTAAAGAGGATGCTTCAGCAATTATATTAACTGCAATATTTACAGGTTTGGTTTATCCGTGGTTATTTAAGTTTTTATTAAAGTTCTTAAAATTAAATGAAAGTAAAGTTAAACTGGAAACAGAATAAAAATTTGTAAGGCAGGTATTAACTAAATGAGAATAAAAGCAGTAATTGAAGATAAACTTAATAGACTGTTAGAAGTTGAAACGGCGGATAGATTTACTGTAGAAAGCGTTTACTACAGGGGAGATACTCTCTGTATATCAACACAGTTGGGATGTCCGATTAAGTGTAAATTTTGTGCGTCAGGTAGTAAAGGATTGATAAGAAATTTATCTTATGAGGAGATTATTCTACAGTATGAGCTTGCAGTATTAGACGGTTTAAACATTAAAAATATAGCTTTTGCAGGTATAGGTGAACCTTTATTAAATTGGGAAAATACTAAAAAGGCTTTTAATTATTTTAAAGACAAAGGCTTAAAAACTTCATTCTATACAACAGGATTTCCAGTTAAGAATTTTAAAGAGCTTTTAAATCTAAATCATAACGGATTAACTTTATCATTACACGCAGTAGATGAGGAAAAAAGAAAAGAGTTAATACCTTACGGAGAGCCTTTAGAAAAAATATTAACCGTTTTTAAAGAGCATTTAGATAAACTATCAAAAAGAAAGAAAAAGATGTATTCAATTGCTTATTTATTGATAAAAAATGTTAACGATACAGATGAGGAATTAGAAAAACTAGCCGAAATATCAAAATACTTAGGTGTAGGTGTATCTCTTTTAAAGTATAATGAGATTGAAGATATTCCATATAAGACCACTTCAAATGAGGAATACGAAAAAGCTTTCCTGAAATTAAAAAGTTTAGGAGTTAAAACCACACTGTCTAATAGATATAGAACCAGAAAAATAGGTGGTTGTGGTACTTTAATGGTTAACAGATTAAATCAAAAATCTGAACATTAAAGTTATTACGGTTGTTTTGAATTTGAACTAATTGTATAATTAAAAGGCTTTTTAAACCATTAAACCGATTATAAAGGAGGTAGTTAAAGTATGGCTACGAAAAAAAGTGGTGGTGCAGCTAAGAACGGTAGAGATAGTATTAGTAAAAGGCTAGGTGTAAAGAGATATGATGGGCAGGTTGTAAAGGCAGGAAATATATTGGTAAGACAGAGAGGAACAAAAATCTATCCAGGTAAAAATGTAGGAATGGGTAAAGATTATACATTGTTCGCGTTAATAGATGGAAAAGTAAAATTTGAAAGAGCTAAAGGTAAAAAAGTAGTAAGTGTATATCCTTTAGATGCATAATTAAACAAAGATTTTTCCTTTTTTCCTTATTGATTTTTCAATTTAACCTTGTAATATTTCAAACAAAGCTTAAATTAAAATCTGCTAAATTTTTTATTTAACAAAAGCTCAAAAATTACCAAAAAATCTAATTGAAACAGCTTAACCGAAGTTAATTTCTGAACCTAGCGTTAATTATTCTGTATAGAATACATCCATATTTCAACAATTCCAATTATATAAAAGTTAAAATAATAAGATATAATTTTTCTAATTTAATGAAGTAAGTAAGGAGTTATTTAATATGGGAAGGAAAATTAATTTTACTGATGTTACTTTAAGGGACGGTCAACAAAGTTTACTGGCTACCCGTGTTAGAACAGATGATTTAATACCAGCATTAGAAAAATTAGACAAGGCAGGTTTTTGGTCTCTTGAAGTTTGGGGAGGAGCTACCTTTGATGTTTGTTTGAGATATTTAAAGGAAGACCCTTGGGAAAGGTTAAGAAAGTTTAAGGAATTAGCTCCAAATACTAAGTTAGAGATGTTATTAAGAGGCCAAAATGTTGTTGGATATAGACATTATCCAGATGATGTTATAGAAGCATTCGTTGAAAAGGCGGCAGAGAACGGAATAGATGTTTTTAGAATTTTTGACGCTTTAAACGATGTAAGAAATATGGAAACGGCTATAAAAACTGCAAAAAAAGTTAACAAAATAGTAAAAGGTGTTTTATCATACACAATAAGTCCCGTCCACACAATAGAATATTTTGTTAATGTAGCTAAACAATTAAAAGATTTAGGAGTTGATATTATATCTATTAAAGACCAAGCAGGTATTTTATCACCAAAGGTAGCATATGACTTAATAGTAGCATTAAAAGAAGAAGTTAAACTTCCTGTTCATCTTCATGCCCAAACTACAGCAGCTATGGCAGAAATGACATATCTAAAAGCAGTTGAGGCTGGAGTTGACATTATAGACACAGACGTTTCTACTTGGTCTTGGTTAACAGCCCATCCTGCGGTAGAAACAATGGCTTATGTATTAAAAGAGTACGGTTATGAAGTAGATTTAGATTTAGATATAATTCAGGAAGTTGCAGAGTATCTGAAAGATATTAGAAAGAAATATAAAAAGTATGATACGGCAGATAAATGGCCAGATAGTCAGGTTTTAATTCACCAAATACCCGGTGGTATGATGTCAAACTTTGTTAACCAACTAAAAGAGAATGATGCTTTAGACAAGCTAGACGAGGTTAAAAAGGAAGTTGCCAGAGTTAGAGAAGATTTAGGATACCCCCCTTTAGTAACGCCTACTTCACAGATTGTAGGAACACAGGCTTTACTCAATGTTTTACAAGGAGAAAGATATAAAGTTGTAACCAAAGAAACGAAAGATTACGTTAAAGGTCTCTATGGTAAACCACCTGCACCTATTAAGCCAGAGATAATAAAGAAAATTATAGGAGATGAAAAACCTATAGAGTGTAGACCTGCAGATTTATTAGAACCTGAATTGGAAAAATGTAAAGTTGAAGCTAAAAAGTATGGTGCCAGAAATGATGAAGATGTAATATCTTACTGTTTATTCCCTCAAGTAGCTAAAGAGTTCTTTGAATGGAGAGAGAAATTTGAAAAAGGAGAAGCATTACCTCCAGAGATAGAAGAAATATCTACTGAAGGTAAGGATTTATCTAAAGCACCGATAGAGTTTAATATCACACTTCACGGTGAAGTTTACCATATACAGATAGCCGGTGTTGGAAATCCAAGTGAAGGTGGAACACCTTACTTCGTTAGAGTTGATGGAAGACTGGAGGAAGCGTTAGTTCAGCCGATAAGGGAGATTGAAGTAGGTGAAAAGATGGAAATACTACCTGATGGTGGACAGATGCCAGCAGGTAAAAGACCTAAGGCTAAAGATTTGGGAGATGTGAGCTCTCCTATGCCGGGTAAAGTAGTATCGGTAAAAGTATCAAGGGGAGATAAAGTTAAAAAAGGAGATGTTTTACTTATAGTTGAAGCTATGAAGATGGAAAATGAGATACACTCTCCTATAGACGGAGTTGTAGAAGAAGTTTACGTCAGAGAAGGAGACCAAGTTAACCCTGACGAATGTTTAATAAAAATAGAACCTGTTTAAAAATTGGAGAGTAAATTCTTCAGATATTCCTCTCCATTCCCTTTTAACTTTTCTATATACTGAATTACATACTTTCCCAATATATCAAACTCTAGATTAACTAAATCTCCAACTTTTTTATACTGTAGGTTGGTATTTTTTAAAGTGTGTGGAATTATATTTATACTAATCTCATTATTAATAACTCTATTTATAGTAAGACTTATGCCATCAATGGCAATTGAACCTTTTTCTATAACGTACTTTATATATTTATCTGGAATATAAATACCTAAAAGTGTATGCTCACCGTATTCGGTTAATTTGGTTATTTTAGAAACTGTATCAACGTGTCCCTGAACTATATGACCACCAAGTCTATCTGATACCTTTAAAGCCCTTTCTAGATTTACAAAATCATTTCTCTTTAAAAATTTTAAATTTGTCCTGTTTAATGTTTCCTCTGACACATCAAAAAGCAAACTGTTCTTAAGTATATCTATTACTGTTAAACAAGCTCCATTAACTGCTATACTGTCTCCCTCTTTAACATCTTTTATAACCTTTTCAGCTTTTATATCTAATTTTATTCCTTTATTTACCTGTTTAATATCTTTTACCTGTCCAACTTCCTCAATTAAACCTGTAAACATACTATCACCTACATTTTTAATAAATATTTTTTCCTAACATAATTAAAAAAAGGTATTTTTTCTTTAAAATCTAAATAACTCCATAAAAAAGGTTGATAACTTTTATTGTGATACCATAACTCAAACTCTAAAAATATACCGTCCCCTAAATATATCCGATTGCCTCTGTATTTTGTGGAAGGAATTATCAACTGATCTATATCTATAAAAAAAGGGTCAATGTTAACGGTTCTCCTTCCATCTATCCTAAATCTATCTTCTATCCAATTTGTTTTTAGTTTTAAATCTTTAATATCCTGTTTGTTAAAAATCCTGTCTGTAATAACAAACTTTTTAAATAAAGGTTTTCCCATCTCTTTAAAATAGTAAGAAGAGTAAGGAAGAATAAACTTTTCTGTTTCTTCCAAAATATTAAATCTAAACTCTGTTTTTAAAAAATTTTTTACAAATATAAACCTTTCAAAATCTCTCCACATTAAAGCGAAGCCTAAAACTCCAACTTCACCTTTTACCATTTTAAAATATACTTCACTTAAAGCTCTAAAGATTTCTCCTGAATAATCTTTTTAGCTTTCTCTATAAATTCATTTACACTTAAAGAACCAATATTTCCCTTTTTCTTTGTTCTTACAGAAACGGTTCCGTTTTCCATTTCTTTATCACCAACTATTAGCATATAAGGTATTTTTTGTAGTTCTGCATCCCTTATCTTTTTATTCATCCTTTCATTTCTTTCGTCTATATCAACCCTTAAGCCTGCCTCTTTAAGCTTTTCCTCAACCTCTTTAGCGTAAGGTATATGTTTATCTGCAATAGGTATAATTCTAGCCTGTATAGGTGATAACCATAAAGGTAGTAAACCTGCATAATGCTCCAATAAAACACCGATAAATCTTTCAATTGAACCAAATATAGCTCTGTGTATCATATAAGGTCTATGTTTTTTATTGTCTTCACCTATGTAATACATGTCAAACCTTTCAGGTAGATTAAAATCAAACTGAACTGTTGAACACTGCCACATCCTACCGATTGCGTCCTTTATTTTTACATCTATCTTAGGTCCATAAAATGCTCCGCCTCCTTCGTCTATATCATACTCTAAGCCTACATCTTCAATAGCTTTTTTTAGCGAGTTTGTAGCAACTTCCCACATTCTGTCATCGCCGACAGATTTTTCAGGTCTAGTAGATAAGAATATTTGAAATTCGTTAAATCCGTAGGATTTTAATGTGTCAAGTATAAGATTTAAAACGCCTTTTATTTCTTCCTCTACCTGTTCCTCTGTACATATAATATGTGCGTCGTCCTGTGTAAAACCTCTAACTCTCATTAAACCGTGTAATACTCCGCTTCTCTCATATCTGTAAACTGTCCCTAACTCTGCAAGTCTTATCGGTAATTCTCTATAACTTCTCTGTTTTGATTTGTAAATCTGGACGTGGAAAGGGCAGTTCATAGGTTTAACAAAATATCCGTCTTCCTCTATCTGCATCTCAGGGAACATATTTTCTCTGTAAAAATCTAAATGTCCACTTGTTTTCCAAAGATTTTCCCTTCCGACATGTGGAGTATAAACAAGTTGATAACCTCTTTTAGTATGTTCTTTCTTCCATTCGTTCTCTATCTCATTCCTTATAATTGCTCCCTTAGGTAGCCATAAAACTAAACCTGCCCCTACTTCATCGTCTATTATGAACAACTCTAGCTCTTTACCTAACTTCCTATGGTCTCTCTTTTTAGCCTCTTCAAGCATATTTAAATACTTTTTCAGTTCCTTCTCGTTCCAAAAAGCTACTCCGTAAATTCTCTGTAGCATAGGATTTCCTTCTTTACCTCTCCAGTAAGCTCCTGCCAAGGACACCAATTTAAAAGCTCCTGCCTCACCTGTTGATGGAATATGTGGTCCTCTACATAAATCTACGAAATCACACTGTTTATAAACTGAAATAGCTTCACCTTCAGGTATCTGATTTTTAATAATATCTATCTTGTAAATCTCCCTTTTATCCTCAAAAAACCTTATAGCTTCATCTCTAGGTAGTTCTTCCCTTTCAATCTCACAGTTCCTTTTTATTATCTCCTTCATTTTCTCTTCTATCATAGGTAAATCATCTTCAGTTAATCTTTTACCTTCCACCTCAACATCGTAATAAAATCCATTTTCAGTTGTAGGTCCTATTCCTAGGTGAACATTTTTATCACCGTATAACTCCTTTAAAGCCTGTGCCATTATATGTGCTAATGAGTGTCTAAGAAGTTCTAAACTTTCTTTATCTTTTTTTGTTATAAATCTTAATTCTCCACTTTCTCTAATTGGCGTATGTATATCTATAACTTTTCCGTTTAATACACCACCGATAATATTTTTAACTTTTTTACCTTCCTCTTTTAATCTATTTAAAATTTCCTTTATAGTTATACCTTCTTTAAATTCATACTCTCCAAATCTATCTATATTAAGTTTTACCATTCCTTTGCCTCCTTCATTTTATTAATGGGAATTTATATTAAATTGGCTAAATCTATAAAGCAAGAAGCTTTCAGTATCAAATTAACTCTCCTCAAGTTTTCTATTTATAGACGCTAGTACAATTAAAACTGTAAGTATTCCGACAGCCCAGTAAACCCATACAGGTATTGGGAAAGGGTCTCCAGCGGCATAAGAGTGTAAACCTGATAGGAAATAGTTAACACCGAAGTAAGTCATAAGTATTGAGAAATATCCAACAACTGAAAGAACAGCCATTTTAAAAGGTGAATACCAGTCCTTTATATACTTTAGATGGACGATAGCAGTATAGACAGCTATAGAAACGGCAGTCCAAGTTTCTTTTGGATCCCATCCCCAGTATCTACCCCAACTTTCATTAGCCCATATAGCCCCTAAAAAGTTTCCTATTATAATAAGTGATAATCCTAAAATTAGAGATAACTCATTTATTCTTAATGCCTCTCTGATACTCTGTTCAATCTTTCTTACCCTTTCTTCACCTAAAAGCTCTTTATACTTAATTGCAAACAGTATTAAAGTTATTATTCCCAATATAGCAGACAGACCTAAAAATCCATAACTTGCAGTTAAAACTGACACGTGTATTAAAAGCCAGTAAGATTTTAAAACAGGAACAACTGTTGTTATCTGTGGGTCTAACCAACCTAAATGTGCAGAGAATAGGAAAACCCCTGCGAAAACTCCCACACCTGCCAATACAAATATTGATTTTCTAGCGAAAACAACACCTGCCAAAGCAACAGCCCAAGATATAAAGAGCATACTTTCATAAGCATCTGTCCAAGGTGCATGTCCGGCTATATACCATCTTAACCCTAAACCGATTGTATGGATTAAAAAGGCTACAAATAAAGCTAAAGTTAAAATTATTCTAAAGATTTTAAAATCTTTATTTGGTAAAAACACCTGTGTAAATATTAATCCTATAGCCAGTAAACCGATTAAGAAATAAAAGAATGTAAGTTTTTCAAATATTAAAAGCTTGTTGTATAAAATCTCCGCTTTAACTTTTAGTTCGGAAGGTATTACATCAGCTCCATACTTTCTTTGAAAATTTTTTATAGCTAAAACTCCTTTGTCTGCCAAACTCCAATCATTCTTTTTAAAAGCTTTTTCTAAACCTGCTTGATAAATCAGTAATATTTGGGCTACCTCTTTTTTTTGGTCTTCAGGGAATATTTTCAAAGCATCTTTAGGATTGTACCAAGTATGGTTAGGGTCATCTTTTTTAGGAAAAATTCTTAAGACCTGACCGTCTAAAAATGTGTAAAGTATATATAATTTTTCATCTATTTTTAAAACTTCTCTGTCAAATGTGTTTCTCTCTGCAGGACTTTTTCTTCTAGCGTTTGCCACTGCATCAGCCAGTTTATACCTTCCCTGACTGTCGTAAGCATCCATAAATGAAAAATATTTTTCGTCTGGGTCAATTCCTAAAATTATTTTTATTGCAGGATGTTTAACTTTTATCCATCTTATATACATCCAAAATCTAGGCATTAAATATAAGCCTAAAGCTACTTGATTGTGTGTCATACCAAACACTGTAGGGCTACCGTGGATTTTATTAACAACTTCTAAGGATAGAGTATCAAAAGGTTTTATTCTTCCGTCTAAAGATTGGACTAAAACCTCTCCAAATTTATCTGCGTGTTCCTTTGATATTTTCTTTACTACATTTATAAGCCTTTCTTGAAAAATTTTTTCATCAAAATTTTGTGTTTGGTTCGTATTGGAATTTACAGCTTTACTCTGTGGATAAGCGTAAATCTTTCCAGATAATCCGAATATTAGTACTAAAACAAAAATTAATTTATTTATATTATTTTTTGTTAACATTCTTAAAGTCCTCCCAAAACGACCTTTTGGATTAAATAGATTTATAATCAGACCTAAAAATAGAAGAGTATAGCCAATATAAGTTGGAATAACTCCCGGGTCATGATTTACAGATAAAACTGTCCCTTTTTCGTCCATATCGTAAGACATCTGATAAAAGGTATATCCTCCATAACTTAGAGGATGGTTCATATAAATTTTGTATTCAAACTCTTTCTTATTAATAGGGTCTTTTACTATAACTATACTTTCATACGAGGAAGGTTTATTTGAACCGGGATATTTTCTAACTATAAAATCTTTTAAGTATATACTGAAAGGCAGTTTTATTACTTTAGCTCCCCATACAATCTTAATATTAATATCATCTAGTTTTAAGTTGGTAGGTATTCCGGCAATACCTCCTCCTTTACCTAAGACAACAACTTCTCTTTTTATTCCATCATATACAACATTTAGATATAAGGCAGATAATATAGCTTTAGCCTGTAGAACCTGCCTATTTCTAGGTAATGGTTCTACAACAGTTTTAGCTTTAGGAATAGCCTTTATAACAACAAAATTAAATCCATTCAGATTGTAAAGATTTCTACTTTCTAATGGGTAAATTTTGTTAGGTTTTAAAACTTCTGTTTGCCGGGAAACCATAGACATTTTAGTTAAAGATTTGTTAGAAATAATGAAAAATTTATTATTCTCCTCAAAAACAAAAAGTATGTTTTTCGTTTTATCCAGTTTATTCCAATCAAATTTATCTCCAAACAGAATTATTAAATCTCCAAACTCCTCTTTACTTCCTTTTTTCAGTATAATTGTATCCCCAGCCATACCGAAGGATATTTTCATTAAAACGGCAGGTTCACCGTCTTTACTTTCAATCAAATCAACTTTTACACCTTTTATAAATTTTTTATACTCTATTTCCAGTTTTTTACCATCAATATTAAAACTTTCCATAAAATAGTTAACATTTATAGGTTTAGTATCAACTGCAGATAGATATTTAATTTTTTCAAAATGTATTTTTTTATTACCTTTTTTTATATCAATCTGTAGGTAAGGGTCTCTTGAGTATATTTTATTTTCCTGATGACCTTCTCTTATATGCATAATACCTTCATAGCCAAAGTATCTAGTGATACCTGCTCCTAGAAAGATAAAGATAAATGAAAAGTGAAAAACAAAAATAGGTAATTTCTCTTTTCTCCACATTTTATACTTAATAATATTACCTATAAGATTTATAACTAGCAGGGTAAGAAGTATCTCAAACCATTTGTTTCCATAAACAATAGCGTAGGCTGTTTCTCTTCCGAAATCATTTTCTATAAATGTTGCTGTTCCAATAACAAAGGCAAAAATTATTAAAAGTACGATGGTGGTTTTTAACGAAAAAAGTGTATCTTCAAACAGTTTTATTACTTCATTCAAACCAATATCCTCCTAGTAAAATTAAAATTTTAAGCCTATTAACATAATAGAAGTTTTATACCATTAAAAGGATTTAGGACAGATAAAAAATATTGTATTCTTATTAATAATAATAACTATTAAGCTTTGCATTTTTAATAGAAATATATTTTCTGTGTAAATTGGCTTATAACAAGCATTTCCAAGAATACAACAGAAAATATATTTGCATTACTGGGTTTGCTTCCTCTATAGTAATTAAAATTCATTAACTTTACACAGAAGTTAAGGTTTGGTAGATTTTTGGAAGTTATGGAAAATAAGAGAAGATTAAATGGGAATAAAAGAAAAATATCAAAAGGATAATTTTATTGTTTACTTAATTCTATCAGATAGATTGAACGCTGTTCAGAGGTGATAAGAGATGATAAAACATACTAAAAAATTATCAAAAAACCTCTTACTAAGTATCCTTCGCTTATCTCTATATTGGGTAGGAATATACTATCCGTTATTCTTACCAGAAAGGTAATATTTTAACCTTTGCTTCTACTGGATTTATCCCTCCATAAAGACAAACAGTAAGGAAATAGTAAATATTTGGTCTTTGGAAAGGATTTTATTATAATATTTTTACATTATTTAATAAAACTGTGTAAAAAATGTATCTAAACTGTTTTGTATTGTAAATTTACACAAATAAGAAAAACAATCTCATACCATAACATTCAAAAGATTAAAACTTCTTAAGTTTTATATCTTTAATGTTAATATATTGTAATATATTTTTTTAACTGTCTTTTAGAAAATCATACATTATATTGTATAATTATAACCAAATGGTTAAATTTTTTGTCTTTTTGTGTTTCTAATAGAATAATAAAAAA
>QNZF01000027.1 GCA_003978485.1 Persephonella sp. | reverse complement strand
AAAAAATAGGCTGGTAAATCAAAATCCCGAGGGTAGAGCCCAAGGGATATTCCTGCCAGAGCTCCGTTCCGTCAGGGATTTACCAGTCTAAATTGCTTTGTTGTTTGTGGTGGTTTCCTAACCAAATGGACAGACATGCACGATTATGGACACGGAAAGATGGAACGGTATTTAAACTTTTTCATTATTTCTCATGTATTAACATTTTTGACTTAATATTAACATTATATTCTTCGATTTTCATAATCTTAAAAAAATTGTGCAATTCTAAAGAATTTTTCGTAAAATATTATTTTGCTTAAATTTTATCGGGGGTATATTTTTGCATAGAGAATTAAAACTGATAACAGGAACTTCAAATATTAAATTTGCGGAAAAAATTTCAGAGTATTTAAACACACCTTTAACAGATACACTAGTATCCAGATTTAGTGATGGAGAAATAAGGGTTCAAATAAATGAGAATGTTAGAGGTAGCGACATATTTGTAATACAGTCTTTATGTTATCCAGCTAACGATAATATAATGGAGTTATTACTTTTATTAGATGCATTAAAAAGGTCTTCAGCCCATAGAATAACTGCAGTTATACCTTACTTTGCATATGCAAGACAGGATAGAAAAGATAAACCACGTGTTCCCATATCTGCCAAACTTTTAGCTGATTTAATTCAAAAAGCTGGAGCTCACAGGGTTTTGACGGTAGATTTACACTCTGCCCAGATACAAGGATTTTTTGATTGCCCCGTTGATAATCTATACGCATTACCTGTTATATACAAGTATCTGGAGAGTAAAAATCTTGAAGATATAGTTGTTGTATCTCCAGATGCGGGAGGAGTTGAAAGGGCTAGAGTTTTAGCAAATAAACTAAAGGCAGGCTTAGCAATAATATACAAAAGAAGACCAGCCCCAAACGTAGTAGAAACGCTGGACGTTATAGGTGATGTTAAAGGTAAAAATGCAATAATAATTGATGATATGATTGATACAGCCGGTACAATAGTTTCAGCTTCTAAAATGCTAATAGAAAAAGGTGCAAAGTCTGTTATAGCCGCTTGCACTCACCCTATACTATCTGGACCTGCAGTTGATAGATTGAAAAACTCTCCTATTCAGGAAGTTATAGCAACAGACACTATTCCAACAGAAGACAAAAAATTTGATAAACTAACTATACTATCTATTGCAGGCTTAGTTGGTGAAGCTATAAGGAGAATTAATGTTGAAAGTTCTGTAAGTTCATTATTTACATAAAGTTAAAAATAAAAGGAGGTCAAGTAGGAAAATGATACAGAGAATTGAATGGAAGGCTATACCTAGAACTGTAGGTAAAAAAAGCGAAGTAAAAGAGTATAGAAGAAAAGGGTATATACCTGTAGAAATTTATGGAAAAGGTAAAGAAAACGCCCACGCTTACATATACTGGAAAGATTTAGAGAACAGACCTTCAGGAATGTTTTTAATTGATTTAAAACTTGAAGGTGAAGAAGAACCGAGAATATGTATATTAAAGGATATTCAGTATAACTATTTAGGTGACCAACCTATCCATGTAGATTTATACGAGGTAACATTTGGAGTAGAGCTTGATGTTGACGTCCCAGTTGAATTGGTAGGAAGACCAAAAGGTTTAGAATTGGGAGGAGTTCTAGAACAACATCTACATACTATAACAGTTAGAACTGTTCCAAGAAAAATTCCTGACAAAATAGAAGTTGACGTATCAAATTTAGGATTAGGAGATGTTTTATTCGTTAAAGATATACCTGCCCCAGAGGGAGTTAAAATAATAGAAAACCCAGATGAAGTTGTGGCAGTTGTTATAGAACCTGAAGAGACAGGAGTAGAAGAAGAAGAAACTACAGAAGAGACAGAAGAATAATTAAATGATAAAAGCTCTAATAGGCTTAGGAAATCCCGGTAAACAGTATAAAAACACACGCCACAATGTCGGCTTTATGGTAGCTGACCTTGTGGCTTCAGCTTTAAAATGTGGAAAGAAATATAAAGAAAAATGTTTTTCACATATTATAGAATGTGTAGACCACGATTTATTAATCGTAAAACCACAAACCTATATGAATAACAGTGGTGTTGCTGTTAAAAATCTTTTAGATGATTATAGATTAAAACCAGATGAAATTTTAGTTGTTTACGACGATTTAGATTTACCTTTAGGAAGTTTAAGGCTAAGAAAGAAAGGTTCTAGCGGTGGACATAGAGGCGTTAAATCAATAATAGACTATATAAAAACAGAGGATTTTCCTAGGCTAAAAATAGGGATAGGAAGACCTGCCAATAAAAAAGATGTTGTTAACTATGTATTATCACCATTTACAAAAGAAGAAAAGTTTATTTTAGATAAAGTCTTATCTTCTGCAACAGACTGTATTTTAAATGTGCTAAAATATGGTATTGATAAGGCTATAAGCCATTGTAATAAAAAAATTATTTAACTCCTTGCTTCCTGTATTATATAGAAGGTTTAAAAGAGCTTTCTATATAATAACAGGAGGCTGATTAATTCAACCAAAAGGAGGTAAAGAATGAGAGATTATGAATTAGTTGTTGTTTTTAAGCCTACCTTTACGGAAGGCGAATTAAAGGAGAAGTTAGAGCAGTTAAAAAACTTTATAACATCTAACGGTGGAGAGATTTACAATATTACAGAGTGGGGAAGAAGAGAGTTAGCTTACCCAATACAAAAATTTACCACTGCATACTACTACATATTAAATTACAGAACAGAAAATTCAGAATTACCACCAAAACTAGAGTACAACCTTAGAATTAACGAGGACATTATCAGATTTTTAAATTTCAGAATTAAACCTAAAAAATCAGAAGAAGAAAAGGAAACGGCAAAATCTGAATAAATAGTTTTTAGGAGTTTTAAATATGTTAAACAAAGTTTTACTTATCGGAAGACTTACAAGAGACCCTGAAGTTAGATTTTTCCCATCAGGTACACAAATTACAACTTTTTCAATAGCTTACAATAGAAGATATAAGGTAAAAGATAGCGAAGAGTGGAAAGAAGAACCACATTATTTTGATGTTGAGACATACGGAATGTTAGCTGAAAGATTAGGGAGAGATTTATCTAAAGGTTATCAGGTCTTAGTTGAGGGGAGATTAGCACAGCAGAGATGGGAAAATCAGGCAGGAGAGAAAAGGTCTAAAGTTATCATTATTGCAGATAGGGTAGTAATACTTTCAAAACCTATGGGTACAGAAAATAGAGGTATGGAGGAAGAAGATTTAGCCATACCTAACAACGAACCTGAAGATTTATCAAGTGATGAAGATATTCCTTTCTAAATATTGATAAAAATTAAGGAGGTGATGGATATATGAGTAATCAACAACAGGCAACAACTACTCAAAACAGACCATTTTTCCAAAAAAGAAAAAAGTACTGTAAGTTTTGTGCAGATAGGAAAGAACCAGACTATAAAGATGTTGAATATTTAAGACAGTTTATATCTGAAAGGGGAAAAATAATACCTAGAAGAATTTCAGGTACATGTGGAAGACATCAGAGAAAGTTAACTGTAGAGATAAAAAAAGCTAGACAGTTGGCATTACTTCCTTACGTGATTATATAAAGGAAAAAACAGGAGGTATAGTATGGCAAACGTTAAAGTTATCTTAACTAAAGATGTGGAAGGTTGGGGTACTATAGGAGATATAATAGACGTTAAGAGAGGTTTTGCTAGAAATTATTTAATACCAAAAGGTTTTGCTTTAGAGGCTACAGAAAATAATATAAAGCATGTTCAAGAAATATTGAGACAGAAGAGAAGAAAATTAGAGAGAGAAAAGGCTAAAGCGGAAGAGTTATTTAAAAAGCTGGACGGTTTAGAAATAGAAATTGCTAGACCTGTAGGAACAACAGGTAAACTGTTCGGTTCTGTAAACACTGCAGATATAGTTGAAGCGTTGAAAGAAAAGGGTATAGAAGTTGATAGAAAGAAAATAATGTTAAGAAGCCCTATAAGAAATATTGGTGCTTTCAACATAAAAATAAGATTACATCCAGAGATTACAGCTACAATAAAGGTTCATGTCGTTCCTGAAAATGTTTAATTTTTACACATCTCCATTAAAATAAAGAAAGGAGGATTGAGGAAAATGGCAGTTTGTCAAATTTGCGGAAAAAAAACAGCCCATGGTAATAGAGTTGCCCATTCAGCAACTACCACAAAAAGGGTTTGGAGACCTAATTTACAAAAGGTTAAAGCTGTTATGCCAGATGGTACAACTAAAAAAATATACGTATGTGCTAAATGCTTAAAGGCAGGTAAGGTTAGAAAGGCTGTAAAATAAACGGAATTTAAAATGAGTAAAAAAAATTACAACCAGTTCTTGATTAATGAATTAAAAAAAGAGGATGCTTGGAGACTTTTTAAAATAATAGGTGATTTTGTTGATGGATTTGAAGTTTTGCCGGAGTTTATTCCGGCAGTTGTATTCTATGGTTCAGCAAGGGTTAAAGAAGGAAATAAATATTACGAAGCGGCTAGAGAGTTAGCTAAAAGATTGGTCAGACATGGCTTTTCTATAATAACAGGTGGCGGTCCGGGCATTATGGAAGCGGGAAATAGGGGAGCTAAAGAAGGAGGTGGTAAATCGGTTGGTTTGAATATATCTCTACCAATGGAACAAAAGCCTAATCCATACGCCACAACAACTTTAAATTTTCGTTATTTTTTTGTAAGAAAAACTATGTTTAATAAGTATGCATCAGCTTATGTTTTATTCCCCGGTGGATACGGAACATTAGACGAATTGACAGAAACTTTAGTCTTAATTCAAACAAAGAAATTAAAACCTTTTCCTATAATTTTATACGGTTCAGAGTATTGGAAAGGATTTGTTGATTGGATAAAAAACACAGTCTTAGAAGGTCAATATATAGATGAGGAAGACTTTGAGTTATTCAAAATATCTGACGATTTAGATGAGATAGTTAACATTATTCTAGACAATCATATGTGTAATGGAACAGGAGAGTTTTGAAGATATAAAAAAGTCTGTAAAAAATTTGACTAAATTAGGTGAAGGTTGGAGAGGGATTGTTTATAAAGGTAAGATAAACTCAGATTTATTAACCTTTAAAGTTCCTAAAAACCCAGCTTTTATTCCATTAATTCAGAAAGAGGGAAAAATTTTATCCTTAATTAATCAATTTAATATAGGTGGTAAGTTAAAAATATTAGGAAAGGATTTTTTAGCCTATTCATTTATAGAGGGGAAACATTTGAATGAAGTTATAAATAAACATAATTATAAAAGCCTAATACTTCAGCTTTTTTTACAGGCTAGAATGTTAGACAGGTTAAAAATAAGTAAAGATGAATTTCACAAACCTTATAAGAATGTTCTGGTTGATAGTGAAAATAGGATTTATTTAATAGATTTTGAAAGAGCTAAATTTACAGATTATCCACAAAACATAACTCAGTTAGTCCAATTTGTTATTACAGGAGGAAATAAATTTTTTAAAGATATTGAAAAAGAAAAATTAATAGAGTTGGCAAAGCTTTATAAGAAAAATCAAGATGAAAAAAATTTTGAAAAAATCTTGTATTATTTAAATCTTATATAAATGACGAAAAAATAATAAATCAAAAATTTTAAGCAAAGGTAGAAATGGGAAAATACATACTGTTTATTATACTTTTTTTTACTTTTAACTATTCATTTGGGGGAGATGCTAACACGACTGAAAAAATATCAGTGGAAGTTCCTATCACCTCAGAAATAGTTATAAAACTTTTTTACGTTATCCTATCAGCTTTGATAAGTTATTGGTTTTACTTTTTCTTAAAAAATCTTATACTTAAGGCAATATTTATAAGCATATCAGTCTATCTAATATCACTCATACTCTTAGACCACTTCAATATAATTGAGTTTAATGAGAAGGAGATACAGAAGTATTTTCACTATTTAGGTGCTATATTTTTATTGTTTTATAACTATGTACTGTCAAACTTAGCTATTGTTTTAGGAATAATAATAGGTATACTGTTTGCATTATATAATGATGAAAAGATAGGTATTCCTAAAGGAAAAAAGAGTAGTTAGAGGTTAAATTGAATGTTTAGAGTGGATAACTTAGTTTTTAATAAAATAGGAAATTCTGTATCAGTTATGGTTTTTAAAGAAGAAAAAGGATTACAGATTTATGATGAAACGGATTTTAAATTTAACTCTTTCACATTTTCATTAATAGGATTAACAGTTAAAAATTTTCTAGATTTTTATTTTTATATAAATACTTCAAACAGAAAGATTGATGGGTTATTACATCTATCTGATAAGAATAGCTTTTTAGAGTTTGGAGAAAACAAATTTAATGTTATATTTGAAGATGGTGAGATAGATATAAAAATAACAGACACAGATTTAATTTTTAAATTATCTTTAGGAGATTTTAAGCATATATCTTTTCAAGATGAAATCTTAAAGATTAAGGAAGAGAATATGTTTAAAGGTATTGTTGAGTTTTTCAGTGTTATTCAGTGATTTTTGAAAAATTAAAAAAGTTTTTGAATTATTGAAAATCTGTTGGTGGATTATTGGCATTATTCCAATAATAAAATTTGGTATTAATTTTGCTTATTATATAAAGTTGAAAAGGTTTTGTTATGGAGTTTCAGGTTGAAAGTAGCAGTCATCGGCGTTGGCAATATGGGTTCTAAATATGTAAAAAAATTAGATATGTTAAATATAGACACCATATTGATAGACAAAGAGCAGGAGAGATTAAAAAATCAACCTGAAAAATTTAAAAAATATACAGACTTAGATGAAGCTTTAAAGGAGAATAAAATAGATTTTGCCTTTGTAGCAACCGACCCTATATCTCATATACCTATAGCCAAAAAGTTATTAGAAATGGATATTAATGTTATGGTGGAAAAACCACCTGCTTTAAATCCTATACATATAGACGAGGCTATAAACTTAGCCCAAAGGAGAAATCTATACTTTTCTGTTTCCGAGATTGAGCTAAAATCTTACACAGTTAGAAATATTAAATTAGATGAGCCTGTTGAGTTTATAGAAGCATACAGACTAAACTTAGGAAGGGGCTATATAAATCCATTTTTTGATTTAGCTTGGCATGACTTATACATATTGCATTATTTATTTGGAAGTTTTAATATAAAAAAGATAGATAATGTTAATGGCATAATAAAAGTAGAAGGGAATACGGATAAACAAGAGTTTAAAATAAAGGTAGCTTGGGAGTACCCTTATATAAAAAGGGAATGGATATTGCAAAATATTAATTCAAGTATCAAATTAAATTTTGTTAATGATGAAATAGTTTATAATGATAATAGTGTAAAATCCTCCGATAAAAAAGATAAATTGGAATTAATGATAAAAGAGTTTTTGAATAATCCTTCTTTTGAAAGTGCATACAGAGCTTTAGATATACTTAAAGAGTTTGAAAGAAATAGAATAAGTGTTTAAGAAGCCCCCCTGAGCCCCCTTCTTTCTTTCTTCTTTTTCCTTTTTCTTTTTTTACAATATATAACTTAAAATCAAATAAACACTTAAATTTTTTTTATTTCTTAATTTAATTTTCATATTAATTAACCTGTTTCGGTATGTATATAACTTAAATAAGTACTACGAAAATTTATACAATTTCCCATCCATATTAAAAATTGGTAATAATATGCTATAATAAATCCCAAGTTTTTTATTTAAATTTAAACAGAGGTATGGAGTGGAGTTTAAGGGAAAAGTAGCATTAATTACAGGCTCTACAAGGGGAATAGGAAAAGCAATAGCAGTTGCATTCGCAGAGGGAGGAGCTACTGTTATTATAACAGGAAGAAAAAAAGAAACGGCAGAGTTAGTAGCAGGAAATATAAAAAATGAGTTTGGTGTTGAAGCCTATGGTTTTGAACTTGATTTAACTGGAGATATAAAATCTGTTTGGAAAGAGATAGAAGAAACTGTAGGAAAAGTCGACATTCTCGTGAACAATGCAGGTATAACAAAGGATACTCTGTTTATAAGGATGAAAGAGGAAGATTGGAATTCTGTTATAGAAACAAATCTAACTGGAACCTTTAAAATAACTCAACTAGCAGTCAAGGGGATGATAAAAAAGAAATGGGGTAGAGTTATAAATATAACATCCATTGTAGGTTTTACAGGAAATATAGGACAGGTAAATTATTCAACAACAAAAGCAGGCTTAATAGGTTTTACAAAATCTTTAGCAAAAGAGTTGGCATCTAGAAATATTACTGTTAACGCAGTTGCTCCCGGTTTTATAGAGACTGATATGACAGGAAGTTTACCAGAAGACATAAAAGATAGTTATCTAAAACAGATACCTTTAGGAAAATTTGGTAAACCTGAAGATGTTGCTAATGTGGTCACGTTTTTAGCATCTGATAAAGCATCTTATATAACAGGTGAAACAATTCATGTAAATGGTGGAATGTATTAATAATTAATAAATTTTAAGGAGGGTTTAAAAGAAATGGCAAATAACATTGAAGAGAAAGTTAAGGAAATTATTGCAGAGCAGTTAGGTGTTGAAGTTGACCAGATAAAGCCTGAAAGCAAATTTGTTGATGATTTAGGTGCAGACAGTTTAGACGTTGTTGAGTTAATTATGGCTTTTGAAGAAGAATTTAATATTGAAATACCTGATGAAGATGCAGAAAAAATACAAACAGTAAAAGATGTAATAGACTACATCCAAAACAAGACAGGCTAAAAAATCTTTAGAGGTTATATCGTATGAGAAGGGTCGTCGTTACCGGTTTAGGAGCTATTACGCCTATAGGAAATAATGTTGAGGATTTTTGGAATTCATTAATAGAAGGAAAAAGTGGTATAGATAAAATTAAAAGATTTGATCCTATTGCTTACAATCTCCCAGTTCATATAGCAGGTGAAGTTAAAGATTTTGACCCTAAGAAACATATACCTGCAAAACTTATAAAGAAAATGAGTGATTTCGTTAAATTTGCTTATGTGGCGGCAAAAGAAGCAATAGAAGACGCTAATTTGGAGATGGATAAAATAGACCCTAACAGGGCAGGGGTAATCGTTGGAACCGGTATCGGCGGCCTTAGAGATATTGAAGACCAGCAAACATTACTATTAGAAAAGGGAGCTAGAAAAGTATCTCCTTTCTTCATTCCTTCTGGTATCTCTAATATAGCATCAGGATATATATCATTAGAGTTTGGTCTTAAAGGTCCAAACAGTTGTGTGGTAACTGCATGTGCAACAGGTACACATTCAATAGGTGACGCCTTTAAGATTATTCAAAGGGGCGATGCGGATATTATGGTTGCCGGTGGAACAGAAAGTGCAATAACTCCTCTAGGTGTTGCAGGTTTTGCGAATCTAAAGGCCCTTTCTAGAAGAAATAAAGAGCCACAAAAGGCATCAAGACCTTTTGATGCGGAAAGAGACGGTTTTGTAATGGGAGAAGGTGCAGGTATTGTTATTTTAGAAGAGTTAGAGCATGCCAAAAAAAGAGGTGCAAAGATATACGCTGAAATAGTAGGTTATGGTATGTCTTCTGATGCTTACCACATTACAGCTCCAGACCCAAATGCAGATGGGGCTTACAGAGTTATGAAGTTAGCTTTAGAAGATGCTAGAGTTAATCCTTCAGAAGTAGATTATATAAATGCCCATGGAACTTCAACTAAAATGAACGATAAGATAGAAACATTAGGGATAAAAAAAGTATTCGGAGACCATGCTTATAAACTAAAGATAAGCTCTATAAAATCTATGATAGGTCACCTTTTAGGTGCGGCAGGTGGAGTTGAAGCAGTTGCAACGATAAAAACTATTGAAACAGGTATAATACCACCAACTATAAATTTAGAAAATCCAGACCCAGAGTGTGATTTAGATTACACTCCAAATCACGCAATAGGTTATCCAGTAAAAATAGCAATGTCTAACTCTTTCGGTTTTGGTGGAACAAACGCTTGTTTAGTCTTTAAGGCTTATGAATAGTGAGTTATCTCCAGATATATTAAATAGATTAAATAAATTTGAGGGTATATTAGGTTATTCTTTTAAGGATAAATCCCTTCTTCTTACAGCTTTAACTCATAGCTCTTACGTTTCAGAAAAAAAGGTAAATCTGAGGGATTATGAAGTTTTTGAATTTTTAGGAGATGCGGTAATATCATTAATAATAAGTGAGATATTAATAAAAACTTTTCCAAAGGCTAAAGAAGGTGAATTATCGCAGATAAGGTCAGCAGTAGTTAGTGAACCTTACTTGGCAAAATTAGGTAGAATATTAAAATTAAACAAATTTATACTGTTAAGCTCAGGAGAAGAACAGCAAGGCGGAAGGGAAAGAGATACACTTATATGTGATGTGTTTGAGGCATTATTTGGAGCTATATATATAGATAACAATTATTCAATAGATGTTCCTAGGGATATATTTAATATACATTTTAAAAACTTAGTTATTAGAGACATAAAATCAGGTAATATTCCAAGGGATTATAAATCTATCCTTCAAATATTAACCCAAAGATTATTTGGTAAAGTACCAGAGTATAGATTTGTTTCAGCACATGGTCCAGAACATAAAAAAATTTTTACAATGGAATGTATTATAAACAATGAGATAAAAACTTCAGGAGAAGGTAAATCTAAAAAAGAAGCAGAAACTAAAGCTGCCAAAGAGGCTTATATCTATCTTAAAGAAAAGTATAAAGATAGTTTAACCAACAAAAATAAACATAAATCTAATAATTCTGAAACAGAAAAAAATTAATTCTGGATTTAATGAAATCCTTAATTCTATTTTTATGTCAATAAACATTTTTTTATAGGTATAAAATCAATATCTTTAATATAAAAGATAATAAAAAGGTGTATAAAATGAGTTCTGATTTTAATTTAAAAGATTTAAAAAAAACTAAAGAAAAAGAAGAATGTTATAAATGTGGGAAATTAGCTATTCTTTATGAAGACCCATATATAGAAGGATTATTTTTTTGTAAAGATTGTTGGCAAGAAAGAGTAAAGACAGAAGAATTGGAAAAAATGGGATACGATGAAGAAATCCCCTATGACGAATAATTTAAGATAGTATTACATTTTCAGGTTTTATTCTTGCAAACTTTCTCTTACCAACTTGTAAGATAAACTCATCTTTTAAACTAACTTTGTAATTAATATCTCCTATTTTCTTTCTATTTATTCTAACAGCTCCGGATTTTATTAATCTTCTAGCCTCACTTTTGGAAGGTGCAAAGCCTACTTTTAGAATTAAATCAACTAAAGGTATCTCTGTAGAGTTAACTTCCACTTTAGGTTCTGGAATATCTTCAGGTATTTCCTTTTTAGAAAAAACCTTTATAAAGTTTTGTTTAGCCTGTTCAGCATCTTCTTTTGAATGAAATCTTTCAACTATATAAAATGCAAGTTTCATCTTAACATCTCTAGGATGTAATTTGCCTTCCTCTACACCTTTTTTCATCTCTTCTATTTCTTCTTCCGTTAAATCTGTTAGTAAAGACCAGTAATCCCACATCAAACCGTCAGGAATGGACATTATCTTTCCGAACATTTCGTTAGGAGGTTCTTTTATACCTACATAATTCCCATAAGATTTTGACATCTTTCTTTCACCATCAAGACCGACCAACAGTGGTAAGAATATGGCTACTTGTGGTTTCTCTATTCCAAATTCTTTCTGTATATCCCTCCCAATTAAAATATTAAATCTTTGGTCAGACCCTCCCAATTCAACATCTGCTTTTAAAACAACACTATCGTAAGCCTGTAAAAGAGGATATATAAACTCATGAATAGCTATAGGTCTATTTTCTTTAAATCTCTTTTTAAAATCTTCCCTTTCAAGCATTCTAGCAACTGTATACTTTGCTGTAAGTCTTATCAAATCTTCAGCACTCATTTTAGAAAACCACTCACTGTTAAAAACAACTTCTGTTTTTTCTGGAATAAGGATTTTAAATACCTGCTCTTCATAAGTTTTAGCGTTTTCCAAAACCTGTTCCTTAGACAAAGGCGGTCTGGTCTTATCCTTACCTGTAGGGTCTCCTATCATTGCTGTAAAATCACCGATAATAAAATAAACTTTGTGTCCTAACTGTTGAAATGTTCTTAACTTTTGTAATAGGACAGTATGTCCCAAATGTAAATCAGGTGCTGTCGGGTCAAACCCAGCTTTAACTATAAGTGGTCTATTTTCTTTTAACTTTTCTAAAAGTTCGTCTTCATTAATTATCTCTATAACACCTTTTTTTATAAGTTTTAACTGCTCTTCAGGTGGCAAAAATTTTCCCATTATTTAACTTCTCCAAATTTTTAATTTTTAGTTTTAGTAAATATAAAGTGTATCCAATAAAGATTTCAACAATTTTAAAAAATTCTTAAGTCAAGTTTTAACATTTTCAATTAATAGGATTATTCTTTCCCTAAAAACATATATTAAGCCACCTATAATTATAAAACCGTTCATAAGAAGGACAGTTGTTTGATAATCCTTTGTTAAGGTTAAAAGAGCAGACCATATTATTAGACCAAAACTTGAAGATATTCTTTCAGTAAGAGATAAAAAAGACAATCTTGTAGATACTTCATTTTTAGGAAATACTTCTATTATTAAAACCCTTGATGTAGTCCAAAGGTGTGCCAAAGAAAAACCTGCAAAAAATCCGATAAATGTTAAAAGGTTTTTAGGTGTGAAAGGTAAAGTTGATAAAAATATAAACCACATGACAAAACCTAGGAAAAATAACTTTTTTATTTCAATTAATCTACTGAAAAATCCCCAGACAAAGCCGCCAAGTACACCACCTATAGACGATATTCCTATAATTTTATATATCTCTTTATCCTGTAAATGATAAACATTTTTTAAATAGACAGCCATTAGAGAAATCAAAGTATTTGCTATCTCCGTTAGAAAAAGTATAGATAGTATAATTAGTAAAAATTCTTTATCTTTAAAAATATTTTTTAAATCTATCTTCTTAGACTTTATATTAGGATTTTCCACATTAATTATTGATGGAACGGCAAATATAAAAAATATAATACCTGCAACTATATAAACTGTTGGTATCTCTAAATATTGGGAGAAGAAAATTAAAGCTAATGCAGAACCTATATATCCAAAACTTACTCCCAATCCAGAGACAAATCCTTTGTCTTTAAAATCTGTCAATAATGAGTTATAAAAAACCAGATTTTGTTGATGTAATATAGCCAGTAAGAAGAAGATAATTAATGATGCTATGTGGTTATTATTAGTTATATACAAAAGAAAAGTTAAAACTGTTATTCCTACTGTAAAAATGATAAACAGTTTTTTTCTTAGGTTTCTTTCGTCTGCTAATTTGCCTAGATATAAAGATATAACAAATGATAGTATGAAAACAATACCGTATAAAAATGTATAGACGTTTACATCTATGTATTGGGTTATATAAAGAGGAAAAAATATTGAGAAGATTAAAGCCCCTAAAATTGTCTCTCCAGTATCAAATAACGAAAAAGATAACTTCTTAAGCATTACAAATCTCCTCCCCTTTAAAATTTTTTTTATAAAAAGAAATCACTGTGAAATTTAGCTTATTTGCAATGCTTATGTGAAAAAAAAAGATTGTTTTAATCCTATATTCAAAAGTTTTTAATATCTGCAAAATTAGTTTAAATTTTTTTGATTATCAAATAAATAGAGATGTAAAATAAAATTATAGAGGTTTTTATTTAAATTTTGGAGTATGTTAAACCGAAAAGTATCTCCTGACGCACAACTTGAAGCAGTAAGAGATTTTTCAAGACAAATAAGAAACAGGATAATATTTTTTATTCTTTTTAATTAACATACTCTAATTTAGAAAATGTCAATCTAAAAAATGCAGATTTAACAGGTGCTAATTTAAAATATGTCAATTTAACAAATGCTAATTTGGAAAATGCTAGCTTGTTAGGTGCTTATCTATATAAGGCTAAATTAAAAACTGTTGA
>QNZF01000047.1 GCA_003978485.1 Persephonella sp. | reverse complement strand
TTTTTAACAATTGGAGATATAAAGATATGGAAAACTTTAATAATGAAGAGTTAAAAACACATCTTAAAATTTTGCAAGAGTTAGGTTTTGAAGAAATTATTTTAGATAAGGAGTATCTTCCTTCTGAAGAGATTTTAAAAGAAAAAAAGAAGATGTTGGATTTAATTAATAAAGAAATACAGGTATGTACTAAATGTGATTTACATAAAAGTAGAACACAGGCAGTTTTAGGTGATGGAAATCTAAATGCAAAACTTATGTTTATAGGTGAAGCACCCGGTGAGGAAGAAGATAAACAGGGAAAACCATTTGTTGGAAGGGCTGGGAAGCTTTTAAACAAACTTATACAAAAGGCAGGGCATAAGAGAGAAGAGTTTTATATAGCAAATATCTGTAAATGTAGACCACCGGGTAATAGAACGCCCACTTTGGAAGAGATGGAAACGTGTTTTCCATATCTAAAAAAACAGATAGAGATAATAAATCCGTCTGTTTTATGTCTATTAGGGGCAACTGCAGGAATGGCATTTCTAGGTAGAAAGGTTAAAATAACGAAAGAAAGGGGAGAGGTTATAAAATGGCAGGATAAAATATTACTGTTAACCTATCACCCTGCTTATGTATTGAGAAATCCGAAGGAAGAGGAAACATTATTCAACGATATAAAAAGGGCTATAGAGGTAGCTTACACAGGTTTATAACTTCTTTTGCAAAATAAAATAAATACAATTATCATTATAAGTAAGTCTGATTTTTATCATAAAAAATTTTATTTATACTTGAGGTTAACAAAATGGATGATTTAAAGAAACAGGAAGTTTATAAACTCTTAAATAAAGCTATTGAAGATTATAATAGGGAAAATTATGAAATGGCTATTGTTTATCTGGATGATGCACTTCAACTAGACCCCCACAATCCTGATGTTTACTATTGGAGAGGGAAAATTGCTACAACAGACTTAAACGACGAGGTTATAGAAAACGCCATAGCTGATTTTTCAGAAGCTATCAATCTAAAACCTGATTACTGGGAAGCTTATTTTGAAAGGGGAAAGGTTTATCTCTACTTTAATAGGTTAGATGATGCAGAAAAGGATTTCTTAAAAGTTGTTGAGTTAAATCCTAAATTTAAAGATATATACTCTTACTTGGCACAGATAGAGATACAGAGGGGAAATGATGAAAAGGCTATGGAATATTTAAACAAAATGAAAGGGGGAGGAGATTACAAGTATTACTTTAATTTAGGAATGATATTTTTTAATGCTAAAAGTTATCAAAATGCAATTAAAAATTTTTCAAAGGCTTTAGAATTAAATAAATATCTAGTTGATGCTTACTATTACAGGGCAAAATCTTATGAAGCTATAGGAGAGTATAAAAAAGCTTTAACAGATTTTAAAAATGCGACTATTCTAATGCCTGAAGAGAAAAAATTCTTTACAGAAATGGCTAGAGTGTTCTTTAAAATGGCAGAAGATGAACTTGAAAAATCTGGAGATATTCTAAAAGCGGCAGATTTATTTATAGAAGGATTAACCATTGATTATAATTTAAAAATCAATCCAAAGTATGAAAATGTATTTAGAAAGGCGGCTAAGATATGTATAGATAACAAGGACTACAAAAGGGCTTTAGAGTATTTAGAATTTGAGGATAGAGTGTTAGAAAACACATTTGTTGAAGGAAAGTTTGATTTTGAAAGCTATCAAAGAAGGAAAGAAGAAATTAATGCATTAATGAAAGAGGCAGAGAAAAGATTACCTTTAAAGGAAAGAATAAAAAGAAAACTTTACGATATATACTTAAGATAGAGTTTTAATTTAAATACTTAGCAAAAAATTTGAAATAAAAAAATTTTTTCATATATTTTATTAACTTATTTATTATCATAATTTTCATAGAAGATTTTTGTCGATAATTAAGTTAATTATTCAAGTGGATTTTTATCATATCATTTTTTAAATTAATTAAAATATTATATAATGTAAAATTTTGCATAATAATTGCTTGATATAAACTAATATTTTATAATTTTAATGTTAAAAAATTTTTTCCAATTATCAAATAAAGGAGGTTTTCGTATTTATGTCTGAGGAAGTTGAGTACAAAAACTCCATTTTAGAAAGCACTTTAGCTCAGATAGAGAAAAAGTTTGGAAAAGGCTCTATAATGAAATTTTCTTCTGAGGCGGTGAACACTGTTGACACTATACCGTCAGGCTCAATCTCTTTAGATATAGCTACAGGTATTGGTGGAATTCCTAGAGGAAGAATTACAGAGATTTATGGACCTGAAAGCTCAGGAAAAACAACTTTAACATTACATATAATAGCAGAGGCTCAAAAAAGGGGCGGTAAAGCAGTTTTTATAGACGCGGAACACGCATTTGACCCAAAATACGCAAAGGCAATAGGTGTTAAGCTTGAAGATTTAATAATATCCCAACCTGATTATGGGGAACAAGCTCTTGAAATAGCGGAGACTTTAATAAGAAGTGGTGTTATAGATGTTGTTGTTATAGACAGTGTTGCCGCTTTAGTACCAAAGGCAGAGTTGGAAGGTGATTTGGAAGATTTTAATGTAGGATTACACGCCAGATTGATGTCAAAGGCTATGAGAGTTCTAAAAGGTGTAGTTAATAAATCTAACACTGCTCTAATTTTGATAAATCAGATAAGAGAGAAAGTTGGTGTTATGTTTGGAAATCCTGAAACTACCACAGGTGGTAGGGCTATCAAGTTTTTCGCAGATATGAGATTGGAAGTTAGAAAGAAAGATATTAAAGATGCTGGAGAGAAAGTTGGAAATAGAGTAAAAGTTAAAGTTGTTAAAAATAAACTTGCCCCACCTTTCAAAGAAGCAGAGTTTGACGTTATATACGGTAAAGGCATATCAAAGGAAGGTGAGCTTTTAGATTTAGGAACAGAGTTAGGAATTATAAATAAAAGTGGTGCTTGGTATTCTTACGGTGATATAAAACTAGGTCAAGGTAAAGAAAAGGCTAGAGAGTTTTTAATGCAGAATAAAGAGTTAGCAGAAGAGATAGAGAGACAGATAAAAGAACAACTTTTAAACACAACACATTAAAATCTTTTCTTTTTTCTTTTCTCCATAAAAAATTTTTTTAATATATTTAAACATTCAGGTAAAGGTATGTAATCCACTTCTATATTGAATGGGAAGTTTTTTATTTTATTTCCACATACAGAAAAAGCACCACCTTTAAAATCCTTACAACAGTAAACAATCCTTTTTATTCTTGATTGTAGAATTGCTCCCAAACACATAAGACAAGGCTCTAGTGTTATGTAAATTGTTGTATCGTCCAATCTCCAATTATTTATATTTCTAGATGCATCCTTTATAGCAACAATTTCTGCATGGTTTATAGGATTGTTTTCAGTTATCCTGCTGTTAAAACCTTTTCCTATAATCTGATTATTCTTTACTAATACAGCTCCAATTGGAACTTCATTTGATTGATAGGATTTTACAGCTTCTTCGTAGGCTCTTCTTAAAAAGAAAATATCATCTTTTAAAGACAGCATAAAAAGGGAAGGAATTAAACTTCTACAACTTTTTCTAAATGCTCGTAAAACTCAGGATAAGATATGAAAACACATTCTGCATTTTTTATAGTTATTCCATCTTCAGCAATCAATCCTAAAATACTGAAACCCATGGCTATCCTGTGGTCATTAAAACTGTCAATAACTCCACCTTTTATTTTTTGTTTCCCTCTTATAATAGCCCCATCTTCCAATTCTTCTATTTCCACACCTATATTTTTTAAATTTTCAACTACTGCCTTAATCCTATCACTTTCCTTTACCCTTAACTCTTCAGCTCCTGTTATAACAGTTTCTCCTTTAACCTGTGTGGCTATTAACATAATTAATGGAAGCTCATCTATCATAGACGGTACATCAACTTTAGTTATTTTTATACCTTTTAAATCAGGTGTGTATCTTACATATATATCTGCAACTTCTTCCCCTGCCTTTTCTCTTAAATTAAGATACTCAATGTTAGCTCCCATATCCTTTAATTTTCTAAAAAATCCGTCCCTTGTAGGATTTACTAAAACATCCTTCAGCAATATTTCAGAGTTTGGAACTATAACTGCAGCAGCTACGAAAAATGCGGCAGATGAAGGGTCAGCAGGAACATCTATTTCTATAGGATTTAATTTTTCAATATTACCATCAAGTATAATTTTATAATTTTCTTCTTCTTTAACTTTTAAATTTACACCCATCGCCTTTAACAGCTTTTCCGTATGATTTCTTGATTTTACAGGTTCTTCAATCTCTGTTTTCCCATCTGCATTTAAACCTGCTAATAGAATTGCAGATTTTACCTGTGCAGAAGATTTTTTATTAAAAAAAGATATTCCTTTTAGATTTCCACCTCTTATAGCTAACGGAAGCCTATTTCCATTTTCCCTTCCATCGATAAAAGCTCCCATCTGTGTAAGTGGGTCTTTTACCCTTTTCATAGGTCTGTTTCTTAAAGAGTTATCACCTGTCAAAGTTGCAAACAGATTTTGTCCTGCCAAAACTCCAAGTGTTAACCTTGTTGTAGTCCCTGAATTTCCCATATCTAAAATATCATCAGGCTCTTTTAATCCTTTTAAACCTACCCCTTCTATTTCTAAAATTCCATTTCTTTCTTCAATTTTTACACCTAACTGTTTATAACAGTTTAAGGTTGTTAAAGTATCACCTGATTTTAAAAAGTTTTTAACTATACTTTTACCTTCAGCTAAAGATGTCAGAATTATTGACCTGTGGGATATAGATTTATCGGAAGGTACTCTTAATTCTCCTTTTATCCTCTTTACTTTTTCTATTTTTTTTTCCATATTACTCACCTTTTTTTGCTGTTAATAGTTCTGATATTTTAAAGATAGGATAGAAATCTAAACCTTCTTTTCTTATATTCTCCTCTCCACCTTCTTCTCTATCAACAATAGCTATAACTCCTAAAACTTTTAGATTATACTCTTTTGCAACTCTAACTGCTTTCAATGCAGAACCACCTGTTGTTATAACATCATCAACTACAAAAACTTTTTCCCCTTCTTTTACATTTCCTTCTATCTGTTTTTTTGTCCCGTATCCTTTAGGCTCTTTTCTAACAACAAACGGTCTTATATTTCTTTTGTTTAGATATGCAATTAAAGATGTTGAATAGGCTATCGGGTCAGCCCCTAATGTTAATCCACCTATTGCCGTAGCTTCAGTGTCTTTAATTTTGTCAAATATCAGATTACCTATTATATAACCACCTTCAGGGTCAAGTGTTATCGTTCTCAAGTCTATATAGTATGTGCTGAGCTTACCTGAACTTAACTTAAAAATAGGCTCATCCGCTACCTTTAAAGCTCTCTCTAAAATTAATTTTTTAAGTTTATCTCTCAACTGTTTCTCCAAGTCCTTAGTTTATTGATTAGTATAATTTTAAATCATTCAGTATTTTATTTAGAAACAAGAAAAACAAATCCTTCTCCATACTTCACAAAATATATCTACTTAAATCTTCATTTTGAACTAAATTTTCAAGTTTTTCCCTAACAATTTTTTCATCTATCACTATAGTTTGACCTTTATAATCAGGTGCTTCAAAGGAGTAATCTTCCATTATTTTTTCTAAAATTGTGTGTAATCTTCTAGCTCCTATATTTTCTGTCTTTTCATTTACCTCCTCAGCTATCTCTGCAATTAGATTTATTGCATCATCTGTAAACTCTAAGTTAACACCTTCAGTTGCCATTAAAGCTTTATACTGTTTTATTAACGCATTTTTAGGTTGGGTTAATATCTTTACAAAATCTTCTTTAGTTAAAGCCTTTAATTCAACTCTTATAGGAAATCTACCTTGAAGCTCAGGAATTAAATCTGAAGGTTTTGATAGATGGAAAGCACCTGCTGCTATAAATAGTATATGGTCTGTTTTTATTGGACCATACTTAGTTGATACAGTTGTCCCTTCAACTATTGGCAATAAATCTCTTTGGACACCTTCCCTTGACACATCAGGAGAGCTACCTGCCGATTTTCCTGCTATCTTATCTATCTCATCTATAAAAACTATTCCAAAGTTTTCAGCTCTATAAACAGCTTCAGAAGATACTTCTTCAGTATCAATTAGTTTTTCAGCTTCTTGATTTTCTAAAACCTTTAATGCTTCTTCAACAGTCATCTTCCTTCTTTTTCTTCTTTTAGGTGATAAGTTAGAGAATAAATCTTTTAATTGGCTTTCTAAATCTTCAAGACCCGGTGCAATAACTCCGCCGACTACAGACACACTTTTTTCCTCAACTTCAATCTCTACCGTTTTATTATTTAACTTACCTTCCCTTAGCATCTGTCTCATCTTTTCCCTTGCAGTTCTATAACTATCTAGTTCTTCTGTAGAATTACCTTTAATTTTCCTTGGAATTAAATAATCTAGTATTCTATCCTCTGCAAGTCTTTTAGCCTTTTCCTTAACTTCTTCCATCTTTTCAGCTTTAACTAACTTATATGAAGCCTCTGCCAACTCTCTTATAATTGCTTCTACATCTCTACCTACATATCCAACCTCTGTAAACTTAGTAGCTTCTACTTTAACAAAAGGAGCTTTTACTAAGGAAGCTAATCTTCTAGCTATCTCTGTTTTCCCTACACCTGTGGGACCTATCATAAGTATATTTTTAGGTATCACTTCATCTCTTAAATCTTTAGGTAATCTTTGTCTTCTCCATCTATTCCTTAAAGCTATAGCAACCGCTTTTTTAGCTTCTTTCTGTCCTACTATATATTTATCTAACTCTTTGACTATTTCTTTTGGTGTAAGCTCTTCCATTTTATTCTCTATCATATTACTCCCAATTTACCTTAGCTTGTTTTTATTTCATAAATTTTATACTAAAAATAATATACATGATATTTTTATACAAGAAAGAAGAATAACTCCTAAAATAGCTATAAAACTATCTGTATGGAAAGCGTATGACAATCTATGTAGAAAATTTAAAAGGAAAGTCATTTTAAAAGATTAAATTAAGTTTAAAACATTATTTAAAAACTTTTTTCAGCCCATTTTTTATTTTAAAAATTTCAATTTATATAAATTTAATATGTTTTTTTATTTTTTTTAAGATTGATAATAAATTTTTAGGAAATATATATTGTAGTATAGATACTTTTAGGAGGATTTTTACCTTGAATAAAAAATTTTTAATCTTATCTACATCATCTTTAATTTTATCTTTTTCCTTAAACGGATGCAATGTAAGTCTTTCGGAAGTTGTGGAAACTGCACAAAATCCTGAACCTGCTAAAATTGCGTCAGTTGTAGAAAAAACTGTAAAAAGTATGGAAAATAATAGACAAACTCCAAGAAATTCCACCAATATTGGAGGAGATTTTTTAGGTTTTGGTAGTGGAACTTCCCTATTTTCAAAAGTTAAAGACAAACTAAATGATACTCCCTTTTACACAGATAATTTTGATAGTTATGGTATTGGACAGCTTCCACCTTACGGTGAGTGGACAGGAAATGCACCTATTAAAACGTTGGTATCTCCAGACAGGAAAATAACAAATGTTGTTATATTAAGAAATGATAGGTATATATGTTTAAGACCAAAATTTAAAGATTTTTATTTAACATTTAACGCCAATATTGTGGAATGGGGTAATTTTAGAATTAAATTTAGGAAACAAAAACATCCAAATGTAAACTACAGTGTAGAAAGAAATAATATGAATGATTTTTTTATTCTTTATAAAACTGCTGACGGAAAGGATTTTGAACTGGCACGGAATAAATTAAAATTATCAAAAGGAAGTTGGCATACTATAGAACTTTACGTTAATAAGGATAAGATAATTCTGTATGCTGATTACAGTGTAGTATTTGATATAAAAGATAATGATAAATTTATGCAAAAAGAAGGAGAAATTTGTTTAAAAGGTTATAGTGGTGACCCTATTTATATAGATAATTTTAAAATTTATAAAATTAAATAAAAACTCCCCTTTTACATATTTTTTCTTTTTTGTGGAATATATAAACATAATTCAACAATCTTCAATTTGTTAAATGAAGATTTAAAGGTTATTTAAATAAAAATTCCTTCCAGAATAAAATAAATATTTAATCTATCTTAAAAGGATTTCTTAAATTTCCTAAAATATTTTTCAGTTCATAATTTTTGTTTCCGCATATATTATCCCTTTCAAGCATTAGATACTGTTCTTTAGTTAAAGGTGGATTAGGTAGGAATTCAAAAAATGGTAATAATGGTAAAAATAGTTTATTTGGTACCTGTATAACTTTTCTTCTTACTTTTAGATAGTTTAGTACAAACTCAAAAAGCTCCTTATAACTGATTATCTTCTCTCCACATAAATACAAAATTTTAGTTTCAAAATCGTTAAAAATATTTTTAATAAAAATATCTCTAACATCTAAAACATTTATAGGTTGGACTTTTCCTGTTGGAGCTAAAAATACAGGAGTTAACTTTGCAAATTTTTTTAAATCGTCAAAAAGTTTTTGTCCTTTTCCTAATACTATAGAAGGTCTAAATATTGAGTATTTTATAGATGAGTTTATTACAGTTTCTTCTGCTAAAGCCTTTGTCCTAAAATATCTACTCTTTGCTTTTATATTTACACCTAAAGCAGACATTTGTAAAAATTTTTCTACATTTACAGAAACAGCACCTTCAACCAACTTTTTTGTGTATAAATAATGAACCTTTTCATAAGTTATACCTTTCCTTTTATTCTCAGTTAAAATTCCTAACAAGTTGATAATAACGTTAGGTTTTTCCTTCTTTACTAAATAATCTAAGTCTTCCTGAAAATGAATAAATTTTAAATTCTTAGCATTTATTAAGGCTTTTGCCTTCTGTATATTACGGGTAGGAGCAACTATATATACATCGGGCTTATTTATTAAATCTTCTAGTATATATCTACCAATAAATCCAGTTGCCCCTGTTATAAAAATCTTCATAATAAAAAAAAGGTTTACAATTAAGCTGTAGTTTTTTCTTTACTTTCCACCTTTGTAGATTTATTTGTTATCTCTGCTTCAATTTCCTTTGCATTTATAACCTTTTCATCTTCCTTTTTCTCACCACTTAAAGCATCTTTAAAACTTTTAATACCTTCACCTAAACCTTTTCCTATTTCAGGTAATTTTTTTGCCCCAAATAAAAGAACTAAAATCCCAAATATTAGTAAGAGCTCAGGAATTCCTATTCCACCTATCATAATAAAAAAACCTCCACACTGTTTATAAAACTATTTTATATAAAATTAATCTAAAATATTTATGATAAAAAATTATAAAATCTATACTTCTATTTAGCCGCTATAGTAAAAATTCTACCTTTTACATACTTAATATGTTTTATCTCTTTATTTTCTAACCATTTTTTAAAATTGTTAGAATTAAGTACAACTTCCTTAATCTCTTCTTCCGTTGCATCGGTAGATACCTTAATTTTACCTCTAACTTTACCATTAATCTGAACAGGTATTTCTATAAATTCCTCTTTTAAAGCAGTTTCATCAACTTCAGGAAAAGATTGTTCTATCGTATAACCATCTTTTCCAATTTCTCTCCACAGTGTATCCGCTATAAATGGAGTAAATAGAGAAATTAACAGAATAAGATTTTCTATCGCTTCTTTTATAACCTTTTTATTATTCCCCTTGTATTCTCTTAACTCGTTAACCAACTCCATAATCGAAGAAATAGCAGTGTTAAACTGGTAATTTTTAGAAATATCTGTCTCAACCTTTTTAATAGTTTGATGTAATTTTCTTCTTAACTTTTTATCTTCCTCAGACAAGTTTTTAAAATCTTCTTTCGTATACTTTATATCCTTTATATCGTTGGCATATTTTAAAACTAAATTCCAAACTCTGTTTAAAAATCTATGTGCCCCTTCAACTCCTGCAGTTGTCCATCTGAAGTTAACTTCAGGTGGTGCGGCAAATAGAACATAAAGTCTAACGGTATCAGCGCCATACTTTTGTATCATTTCGTCAGGGTCAACAACATTATGTTTAGATTTAGACATCTTATCAGTTTTTCCGTATTTTTCCTCTAAATCTTCCAGTATATCTAACGGTATATCTAACTTTTCTAATAATAACTTTGCATTATCATTTAAAGTTAAATAATTCTCCTCTAAAAACTGTATTAGCTTTTTATCCATTTCTACTATTACACCTTCCATTATTATTTAATAATTAGTTTACAACACAAAACATTAAAATTTATGGAACAACTTTTACACAAACATTACCTTTAGTAATGTATTTATTGTAAACATCTAATATATCACTCTCTTTTACCTTCATTATGTAATCTGTATACTTTTTATCCATCTCATAGCCCAAACCTAGAGTTTCAAACCAACCTAAATACCAAGACTGTTTAGCCCTAGTCTGATGGTCTAATAAAAAACTACCTATAATCTTTTCTTTGGAAGTTTTTAACTCCTCTTCTGAAACACCATTTTTCAAACTGTTAACAACCTCTCTTATTCCTTTTAAAGCGATTTCAGTATTATTAGGTGCAGTTCCTATATAGGCTATCAATCTTCCCATATTAATTCGTGTTGGATAGAAAGAACCTATAGCGTAAGCTAATCCTCTTTTTTCTCTCAAATCTTGGAATAATCTTGATGTGAAACCACTACCTAGCACACCATTTAAAACTTTAGTTGCAAAGTATTCTTTTTCCTTTAAAGAAGGGCTATTATAGGCAACTAAAATAGTAGACTGTGCACCTTCCCTTTTTAAAGTTTTGCAACTTTCCCCTTTTATCTCATAGTTATAAATAGGATATTTATAATTTATCTTTGAAGGAATATCTCCAAATGTATCCTTTATATCCTTTTCAACCTCTCTATAAGATATATCTCCTACAAATGAAATTACCCATCTACTACCTTCTAATAATTCTTTCCATCTTTTAATTAAATCCTCTCTCTTTATTCCTTTTATATCTTCAATTTTACCTGCAGGTGAGTATTGATAGGGAGTGTCTTTGTACATTAACTTTCTTAACTCATCGTATCCATATGAGAATGCGTCTTCCTTTCTAGCTTTCAAAGAAGCTATTAGATTATTTTTTTCTATTTCCAGCTTATCTTCAGGAAAAGACGGATTATAAATAATATCTTTTAAAATTAATAACCCTCTTTTTAAATCTTTTGTTCTTAATGCAAAATCTATCGTTGTATACTCTTCAGCTGTTGATGTAGATATATATCCTCCACTATCCTCAAAAAGTTTACTTATATTGTAAGCAGAATAATTTTTTGAACCTTTTAATAATAGTCTCATTGTTAATGCAGTTAATCCTTTTTTTTCATTTGGGTCTTCTACTGAACCACCTTTAATAAATATAGTTCCTGCTATAATTCCCTGTCCTTTAGTCTGTTTAAAAAGTATAGTTATTCTATTATCTGTAATATTTTTTATCACTTTATCCCCTCCATAACTTTTGGAAACAATTAAAATTAGTATAAAAATATTAACAATTAAGATATTTAAAATTTTTTTCATAATTACCCCTTTATGCCGTCTAACTTTATACTAAACATACCTATCAATTATATAAAGATGAGGATTTTAGAACAAATTAGTTAAAGATTTTATTCTAATCAATAGTTTATATGGAAATATATATATTATTAAAAATATATTGAATATATTGATTAGAAATATTAAAATTTTTATATTCATATATTTTAAAGGGATATGAAAATATATATGAAATGTCCAAACTGTGGTTGCTTAAAGGATAAGGTATTAGATACAAGACAATCAAAAAATGGAACTGTTATAAGAAGAAGAAGGGAGTGTTTAAACTGTGGTTTTCGTTTTACTACATACGAAAGGTATCAAGAAGAAGGTATACTGGTTAAAAAGAAAAAAGGCTATATAGAACCGTTTAAAAGGGAAAAAATTATAAAAGGGATACAGTTGGCAAGTAAAAATATACCAATATCTTATAAAGATATAGAAAGGATAGCAGATATAGTTGAACAATATATTCTTGAAGAGGGAAAATTTTTAGTAGAAAGTAGAGAAATAGGTTATATCGTTCAAGAAGAGTTAAAAAAACTAGACAAAATGGCATACATAAGATTTAAATCTGTTTATGAGGGAATATCAGATATTAAAGAGCTGGAAAATATTTTAAAGGAAGTAAAAAACAATAATTAATTTTATTGAGACCTTTTATTTAATCTAATTATTAATAAATTAATAAAACTTGTGCTTTCTGAATTGATGTTAAACTTATTTGATTTTTTAAATGAAACGTTTTAATCCATGTAAAACAATGGTTGTTAATATGTCCCCCACCAAAAAGGCAGGGGAAAGAAGGAAAAATTTTTATTTAACGCTTAATATATAGTCAGCTAAAGCTGATAAATCTCCGTCAGACAGAGCCTTTGTTTTAGCTAAATTAGGTTGCATAATAGAGAATTTTGCAGGGTCTACTATAGCTTTACCTTCACCTTTTAAGAATTTGATTAAATCCTCTTTTTTTCCTGCGTAAGCTTGTGCAATTTTAGCTAAAGCAGGTCCTACAGTGTCAGCTTTTTCTTGGTGGCAAGCAGTACATCCGTTTGCGGTAAACAGTTGTTTTCCTTTTGTTACATCTCCTCCAGCATTAGCATTTTCTCCACCACCGTTAGAAGCACCTTCTTCTCCTCCTTTATTTTCCTCTCCTCCAGTTTGACCTTCATTGCCTTGTTCTCCAATTTCTTGTTTTCCTAGTTGTTCCTCATTTCCGCCTGTTCCCTCTTCGCCAGTATTTTCTTCACCTGTTGGTTGTTCTTCCTGCATTTGCTCTTCTTGTGTATTTTGTTGTTCCTGTTGAGTTGCCTGTTCCTGTTCTTGAGTTTGTTCCTGTTGTTCAGTTGCAGGTTGCTGTGTAGCCTCCTCCTGTTTGTTTTGACAAGATGCAATCAAGAAGGATGCACTTAATAGAGCTGTTAATAGTAAACCTCCTTTTTTCATAACAAACCTCCTTTAATATAATTTTTATTCAATATTAACAGATAGATTAACACTATATAAAGATAATTTAAACATCTAAATAAGGCTAGATTTTTTTATTAACCTCTATCATCCCCTCAACAGGTGATGATGCAGAGGCATACATCTTTTTAGGTATTCTTCCAGCTAAATAAGCCAATCTTCCAGAAATAACAGCATACTTCATAGCTACAGCCATTTTTATAGGGTCTTTTGCCTGTGCTATAGCAGTATTCATCAATACACCGTCAACACCTAACTCCATAACTATAGAAGCGTCTGAAGCCGTCCCAATTCCAGCATCTACGATAACAGGTACTTTTACAGCCTCTTTTATGAAAAGTATGTTATATGGATTTTGTAAACCTAATCCAGAGCCTATAGGTGCTGCCAAAGGCATAACAGCCGCACATCCTATCTCTTCAAATCTTTTAGCCATTATGGGGTCATCTGTTATATATGGTAATACAGTAAAACCTTCCTTAACTAATATTTCAGCGGCTTTTAATGTTTCAACCATATCAGGATATAATGTTTTTTGGTCTCCTATTACCTCAAGCTTAACAAAACCGTGTCCTAAAGCCTCTCTAGCCAGTTTAGCAGTTAAAACTGCTTCTTCAGCTGTATAACATCCTGCAGTATTAGGCAAAATCATAACTTTTGATGTGTCTATATAGTCTAAAAGGTTAGGTTTTGTAGGGTCTGTTATATTAACTCTTCTAACAGCAACTGTTATAATTTCTGCACCTGAAGCCTCTGTAGCTTTAGCCGTTTCCTCAAAATCTTTATACTTACCTGAACCTACAATCAATCTTGATTTAAACTCTCTATCTCCAATCTTTAGCTTATCATTTTCTAAAAATTTATCTAAATCAAAAGCCATAATTTTTTCCTCCAGAAGTTAGTAAGTATTTATACAGATTATAAAACAATAAAAAGTTTTGTTAAATAATTATGTTATTAAATTAAAAATAAAAGATTTTCTCCTGTGTAAATTATCATTATTGGATAATAGATATATTTTTATATTAATTGTTATTTTGTTATATTAAAATTTTTGGTATTTAGTTAATAAGTAGATAACAAATTCCATCTAACAAAAACTAAAGCCAAAGCTCTATATAAAGCTCTGATAGATTTAGGATAAGCCTTTGTTTTTCTTTTTAACATAGCTAACTTACTTCTTAAAAATGAATGTAAACCTTCA
>QNZF01000014.1 GCA_003978485.1 Persephonella sp. | reverse complement strand
CCAGATAAAAAAGTTATCTACTTTGCAATAGGATTTGAAACTACAACACCTATGACAGCCGCGTTGATAGAAAGAGCAATACAAGAAAATATAAAAAATATATACTTCCACATAAACCACGTTTTAGTCCCACCACCTGTTAAAGCTATAATGGATAGTGGAGAAGCTAAAATAGACGCTTTTATAGCCCCGTCCCACGTTTCAGTTATAACAGGAGCAAAAATTTACAAAGAAATTGTTGATTTATACAAAACTCCCGTTGTTGTAGCTGGTTTTGAGCCAGTTGATATTATGGAAAGTATTTTGTGGATAATCCGTCAGTTCAAAGAAAACAGAAGAGAAGTTGAAATTCAGTATAAAAGAGCTGTTAGCTGGGAAGGAAACACAAAAGCCCAAGAAATGGTAAATAAATATATGGAGCCACGGGAAACTTTTAGATGGAGAGGTATCGGAGATATTCCTTACTCTGCTTTAAAGCTAAAAGATGAGTATGCAGAATTTGACGCTGAAAAAGTTTTTGCAGATATACTACCAAACCAGCCCATAGACGACCATAAACTTTGTATATGTGGAGATATTCTAAAAGGTATAGCAAAACCTTACGATTGTAGAGTTTTTGGGACAGCCTGTACTCCACAAAATCCCCTTGGTTCCTGTATGGTTTCTTCAGAAGGAGCCTGTGCTGCCTATTATAAATATGGAAAACTACAGTTAATTTAAAACTATCTCAAACATAGCTCCCTTTTTTACAGGTACGGCTTTAATACTTCCATTATGTTTTTCTATTATCTCTTTAACAATTGTTAAGCCTAAGCCACTCCCCTTAGCTTTATTGGTATAGTATGGCAGGAAAATATTTTTTATCTCTTCTGGCTTTATACCTTTACCATTATCCTTTATAACAATTTTTATCTTTCCGTTAATTTTCTCCGCTGAAATCTCCACATATCCATTTTTATTACCTTCCATAATACTCTCATAACTATTCTGTATTAGATTTAAAAAGGCTTGTTTTAACAACTCCCTATCGCCATAAATTTTTATATCGTCAGGTATATTTAAGATCACCTTAAAGTTTTCTGTTGAATAACTACCTGCTATATCATTTAAGAAATCCTTTAACTTTATCTCTTCAACTTTTAACTTTTTATCAGTTTTAGCTAACTGACCAAACTCTCTAACTAATTTTGACAGATAATCCACTTCGCTTTTTATAACGTTAACAGCTTTATTTAAAATATTTTCAAAATTTGGATTTTTTCTTTTAAATTGCCTTTCTATTCTCTCTGCAGATAGTTTAATAGGAGTAAGTGGATTTTTTATCTCATGGGCAATTCTTCTAGCCATTTCTTTCCAAGTTAAATACTTTTCTGCAAGAAGTATATCTGTAATATCGTCAAAAACTAAAATATAACCTTTTGGTGAGATTTTTGTTATTTTTAGTATTATAGATTTTCCATCTCTATTAATAGTCTGTTCTCTATCAACAAGAGATATATCTACACCTAAATCTCTTAAAAACTCTTCTATATCTTTATTCTTTAAATCGTTTGGATTAATTCCTAATATTTCTACAGCAGATTTATTAATCTTTTCTATTTTGCCAAATCTATTTGAGAAGATAACACCTGTTCTAGCATTGTCCAGAATAGCTTCTAAATACTCTTTATTAGCTTTCAATTCTTTATTATTTCTTTCTAACTTTAGATAAAGATTTTTTAACTCCTCAACCATATTGTTGAACTCTTTTATAAGTATTCCAATCTCATCAGGGGCTTTTATATTTATCTTTACATTCAAATTACCTTTAGCCAATTTTTTAGATGCTTCGACTAACTTTTCTAATGGATAGGTTATATTTCTAACTATATACTGACTAAACCAGATAGCCGCTAAAATAACAAACATAGTTAGGATTAACATTGTAATAATGTATGTTATCCTTACAGGATTTTTATAATATCTAAACTGTTTGTAAATTTCGTTAATCTTTTTTATCTTTTGATAAGTTTCACTGAAATCTTTATCTAATGGATAAATTAATTCCAAATCTTCATAGCTATACTTAAGAAACAACCTTCTATCCTTTTCAATTAGTTCTGTTTTTTTTGAATTAGAATTATCAATCTTTTTTATTTTAATGTTAAAATATTTTTCTGCATCTTTGATTGTTAACCTACCTGTTTTTATTAAGTTTCCAATACCATTTAAAAAATGTTTTGTGTTTTCTATATTTTTGTCTGAAACTTCCTTTAAACTGCTTAAAGCATCTTCAACTTTTCCACTAAACCATAAATTTGTAGCATTAGATATTAAAGTAATTGAAGAAACAGATAAAATCATTGCAGGAATTATAACAAGTGCTATCAGTAGAAAAGATAGCTTTTTCCTTAACTTACCACTCTCAGACTTTTCGAAAATTAGTTTTATTAAATATCTTAAACTTAAGGCTAGTATGGTTAAAAAGAAAACTACATCTATGTTTATTATTAATAAGAAAATATAAGGATTAAAGACATCTTTTACCTGAGATAATTTACTAAATATATATACATTTCCAATAAAAAATATTGTTAATATTACGAAGATAATAAATAAATTTATCTTTTTCTTTAAGAGATTATTCATCTAAATGTCCTAATAAGAAAATATCGGGGTGAGCGGACTCGAACCGCCGACCTCTGGCCCCCCATGCCAGTGCTCTACCGCCTGAGCTACACCCCGTAGTTTAAATATTTATAATAAATTTTTTATATTTTTCAAGATTAAACTTTAGATAATATTTCCTCAGTTGATACGACATGTTTATCTAAACCTAACTCTTTAGGAGGTATTCCCAAAGCTAAACCTATCATCTGCGGTAAGTGTAATACAGGCATTCCTATTTTCACTCCTATCCTACTTTCAGCTTCAGGTTGCATAGCATCTAATTGTGTATGACACAAAGGACAAGGTGTAACCATAAAATCTGCCTTTTCTTCTTTTGCACTTTCAGCATCTAAAGCAGTAAGTTTTAATGTAACCTTTTCTTCTGCAGACCAGAAGGAGTGAAATCCACAACAGGCTAATCTAGCCTCATGGTCTGTAGCCTTTCCTCCGAGAGCTTCTATCAACATTTCTATAGACTTAGGATTGTCTGGGTCTTCATAACCGATTAGATACTGTGGTCTTATTATATGACATCCATAGAATGGTGCAATTTTAAACTCACTTAAAGGTTTAACAACCATTTCTCTAATTCTATCTAATCCTACACCGTCTATAACTTCCCATAAGAAGTGTGTTATTTCAGAAGTACCTTTATACTCTAAACCTGCTTCCCTTAAAACTTCATTAACAGCTTCCTTTAATTCAGGGTCATTATCCAGTTTAAATTTTGTTTCCCTTAACATAACTGTACATGTATTACATATTGTTAATAAATCCAGTCCTAATTCCTCGGCTAAAGCTATATTTCTGGCATTTATAGTTAAAGCTAAAAACTCATCCTTTTCCTGAACTGCACCTGCTCCACAACAGGTAGCCGCCTCTAGTTCTATCAATTCCATCCCTAACTTTTCAGCAACTAACTTTGTAGAGTTATATAATTCAGGTGCCACTCCTTTAGCAGAACAACCTGTATAAAAAGCGTATCTTAATTCAGCCATTATTAATTCCTCCTAATTATTTGTTAGCAGTTTCATTTAATTTTTCTGTAAAGTTAGCCCTCTTTCTATTTTTTCTTTTATCTTCGTAAACAACTCCCATAATCTGTGGAAGTTTAATTTTTACATACTTTTTCTTCTCTTTAGCCTTTTCATAAATCTTTCTAACCTCTTCAATTCTCTTAACTTTATGACCTCCTAAAAAGTCTGCAAAGTTAACCTTACCTTTTAACATCATTCTTATACCAAAAGGAGCTCTCTTGACAGCACCTATAACACCTTCCTGTCTCATCGGTAATAACATCTCGTTTAGTAAACCTCTTTTGTATATATCCTTTTCAAATATCTCTGCGTGTATCTCACCGGGTGTTTTATATCCTTCTTCTGCTGCCATAATTCTTAGTCTTATGATATTCTCGTAAGGTTGAACCTCTTTAGGACATCTGGTTGTACATTCCCAACATCTTACACACCACTCTAAATTTAAATCTTTTAATACAGCTTCCAATCTATCTCTCTTTGCCCCATCTCTACTGTCTGCGGCAAACCTATAGGCTTTAGCCAAAACCATTGGTCCTAAATAATCTTTATTAACCTTTAGAGCATTACAGTCTGACATACAGGAAGCACACAGTATACAGTCAGATGCAAAATCTATTTTGTGATGGTCGTAAGGGTCTTGTCTGTACTCTTTACCATCTGGAGGTGGTGGTTCTTTAGGTATAAACCAAGGTTTTACCTTCTTTAATTTATCAACTAACCAATCCATATCGTATATAAGGTCTTTTAAAGGCTTAACATTACCTATCGGTTCTACAACAATCGTATCTGTATTATATTTTTCCAATAAATGTGTTATCTGAACTTTACAAGCTAACGTTGCATGTCCATTTATCCTCATAGCACAAGAACCACAGATTGCCGCTCTACAGTTGTATCTAAAAGATATACTCGGGTCTTGTTCCTCTTTAGCTTTAAATAATGCAGATAAAACTGTCATTCCCTTTTCGATAGGTAATTCATAAGTTTTATAGTATGGCTCAGGGTCTTTTGTTGGGTCATATCTAAAAACTTTTAATTTGAATTTTTCCATAATATCTCACCTCTGAAATGGTAGAATTAACGCTATTTTAAAATAATTTGTAAAAAATTAAAAGATTATAGAAAAAGATATTTTTATAGTTTTTATAATGTAAGATTGAAAGGATGATAAAAAAATTATAAGTTTCTGAGATTACAGTAAGCTAATTTTTTTAAATGTTAAAATATTTGAATAATCAAAAAAAATTTAGGATAGGAGATAATGGTTAATTATTTATTAGAGATAGGAACTGAAGAATTACCACCTTCAGCTGTAAATATTGGAAGAAAATATTTTGAAGAAAACTTAACTAAAATATTTGAAAAATTTTTTTATATAGATAGTCCAGAAAATATTGAAATATTTGCTACACCTAGAAGATTAGCTTTTCTAGTAAAAAATTTAAAGGAAAAGGAAGAGGACGAAGAAAAAATTATATTGGGACCACCTTTAAAGGTTGCCGTTGACAGTGAAGGTAAATATACAAAACCAGCTTTAGCTTTTGCTAAAAAGAATAATATAGATATTGATAAGCTTGAGGTGATTGAAAATGAAAGAGGGAAATATATAGGTGCTAAGATTAAAGTTGAAGGAAAAAAGATAGAAGATTATATAAAAGAAGTTATCCCTAATTTCATATCTAAAATACCTTTCCCAAAAAGTATGAGATGGAATGAAAGTAATTATAGATTTTCAAGACCTATAAGATGGATTGTCTCACTTTTAGATAACAGGGTTATATCTTTAGAAATAGCATCGTTAAAAGGAGATAGATACACCTATCTACATAGGTTTATGACAAAGCCTATAGGTAGAGGTGAAAGAAAGGAAATTCCAGATGCTTTAAGTTATTCTCAAATATTAAAACTAGGATTTGTTATTCCTAAATATGAAGAGAGAAAAGAAGCAATAAAAACACAGATAGAAGGTTTTGCTAGAACATTAGATGCAGAACCAATAATTGATGAGGATTTATTAGATGAGGTTGTAAATCTTACAGAGTTTCCTGTAGGTATTTTAGGGGATTTCTCCCCCAAATATCTGATTTTACCTAAAGAAGTAATAATAACTGTATGTAAAGTTCATCAAAGATATTTTAATTTTCAAAAAAATGGAGAGTTAATTCCCAAATTTTTGGCTATATCTAACATTGCACCAAAAAATAGGGAGTTAGTCCAAAGAGGATACGAAAAGGTATTAAAGGCAAGACTGGAAGACGCTCTATTCTTCTATGAAGAAGATTTAAAACATAATCTTATTGAGTTTTATCCAAAGCTTGCAGGTATCCAGTTTCACCAAAAATTAGGTTCTATGTTAGATAAAGTTGAAAGAAATGGAAATATAGCCCTATTGCTAGCTAAAGAGTTAGGAATTGATAAAAAGGAAGATTTAATAAGGGCTAATAAACTGTCTAAATGTGATTTGTTAACTGAAATGGTTAAAGAGTTTGACGAATTACAGGGATTAATGGGTATGTATTATGCGTTAAAACAGGGAGAAAAAGAGGAAGTTGCTAAAGCAATTTATGAACATTATCTACCTAAAACTGGGGATGATGATTTACCCCAAACTAATATAGGGACAATCCTAGCTTTAGCTGATAAGTTGGATACTGTTATATCATTTTTATCAATAGGAGAGAAACCTAAGGCTACCGCTGACCCATTTGGTATAAGAAGAAATAGTATAGGTATAGTTAGATTATTGGTAGAGAAAGGTATAGATTTAGATTTAGAAGATTTCTTAAAGGAAATAGGAAAGGAAGCTAGAAAGAGAAAAATCTTAAAATTTGCAGAACTAAGTGAAGACTGGAACATTATATTTGATGAGAGTGTTATACCTGAAGTTATAGATTTTATAAATAGTAGATTTATTTCTTATATGAAAGAAAAAGGATTTGATACAGATATTATCAATTCGGTTATTTCAATAAGTAAAGGCAATCTTTATAAAAATTATCTTAAGATAAAAGCTATTCAAGAATTAAAAAATAATCCACAGTTTGAAGAAATAATGACCGTTTTTAAAAGGGTAGGTAGAATTATTCCTGACAGTTTCATAATAAATTTTTCAGAGAAGCTTTTAAAGGAAAAGGAAGAAAAAGAACTTTATGAAAAGTATTTAGAAATAGAGAAAGAAGTTGATAGATTGGTAAATCAAAAGAATTATAAAGATGCTTTAAATAAACTATTGGAATTGAAAAAGTATATAGACAATTTCTTTGATAACGTTATGGTAATGGTTAAAGAAGAAGAGATAAAAACTAACAGATTGTCTTTGATGAAATTGATAGATAACACATTTAGAAAAATAGCTGATTTTACAAAAATAACCACTAAGTAGGTGTTCAGTATGGAGAAAGTAGTCATTGTTGATTATGGAATGGGGAATTTAAGAAGTGTTGAAAAGGCTTTGGAAAGTGTAGGTATAGACGCCTTTATATCGTCAAAAGCTGAAGATATTAAAAATGCTAAAGCTTTAGTTGTACCGGGAGTTGGAGCTTTTGGAGATGCTATAAAGAATTTGGAAAGATTAAATCTTATAGATGAAATTTTAAAATCAATAGAAAAAGGAAAGGCTTACCTAGGTATATGTTTAGGTTTACAGATACTTTTTGAGTACGGTTATGAGTTTGGTAAACATAGAGGATTAAGTGTTTTAAAAGGAGAAGTGGTTAGATTTGAGAAAAGGGAAGGTTATAAAATTCCACATATGGGTTGGAACCAGATTTGGAAGAAAAAGGAAAGTGATATTTATAAAGATATAAAAGATGGTGAGTTTTTTTATTTTGTCCATTCTTTTTATGTAAAACCTACAGATTTAGATATAATAGCCACAACAACCGATTATACGATTGATTTTTGTTCCTCCATTCAAAAGGATAATATATGGGCTGTCCAATTTCACCCAGAAAAAAGCCAAAAGGCAGGTTTAAAACTGTTAAGGAATTTTAAAGAGTTCGTAGAAAGGAGTTAATTTGCCCCTCTTTAGGGGCGACATATTTTTTCACTAACTCTTCTTTTTTGGCATCTCCATCGTAAACACAACTGTTAACCATAGTATAGTTAAAACTCCTAATGCGTAGAAGACCTTATCATAGCCAAACTTCATAAGATAACCAGCTAAAGCTCCACCAACAAAGGCTCCTAGAAATTGGGAAGTGTTGAATACACCTGAAGCTGTTCCTTTTACTTGTGGTTTTGCATACTTGCTCATTAAAGAAGGCATTATCGGTTCTAATACCATAAAACCTGTGAAGTAAACAATTATTGATATGATGGCAGGTATTAAATTATTCTCAAACTTAATGAACAAACCAAAAGATATTAAAAGAATAAGTATCCCCAATATTTTAATTTCTTTTATCAATCCTTTTTTTTCAGCTAATATTGTTGTTGGAACCATAAAAACTAGTCCGACTAAAAACATTACCAGATATACCTTCCATAAATCATTTGCAGGTATAAATTTTTTAAGTATTAACGGTGCGGTGGTAAATACTGCAGTCAATCCCATGTGTAAAACGAACATACCAAAATCCATTTTTAAAAGGTTTTTATCTTTTAGAACGGTTCCTAGGTAGCTACTAGTAAATTCTGCATCTTCGTGGTGAATAATAACTTTAGGTCTAGGTATTCCCCAAACGATGTAAGGTATAGATATTAAAGCCAAAAGACCTGTAAATATGAAAACTCCCGCTAAACCGAAATGGGAAGCTATCCAAGGTCCTAAAACCATACCGAATGCAAAGGCCATTCCTATTGACGCTCCAATTGTAGCCATAGCTCTAGTTCTTATCTCTTCTCTAGTTAAGTCTGCTATTAAAGCTATAACTACAGAAGAAACTGCCCCTGCACCCTGTAAAAGTCTTCCTAAAATAAGCATGTAAATATCCTGTTGATATGAAGCGTAAGCGGCTAAAAAGCTACCTAGAATAAAGATTACCGTTGAGAATAGGAGTATTTTTATCCTACCTATTTTGTCTGATAGTAAACCATAAGGTATCTGTAAAAATGCCTGTGTTAAACCATAAGCACCTATTGCTATACCAACTAAAAATGATGTAGCTTCAGGAAATTTATGGGCATATATACTCAATACAGGTAAGACCAAAAACAGACCTAACATTCTTAGAGAAAAAACACCTGCTAAACCGAGAGTGGCTTTCTTCTCTTCAGGAGAAAAGTCTTTGTCTATCAATCTATGCCTCCTTTAGCATTTGTTTATTAAAAAATTTTATAGATTTGGAGTTAAATAATTGTATGATAAATATTAATCGTTAGTAAACATTAACAAACTCTCTGATGGCATCACTAATTCTATCAAGTGCCCCTTTATCACCTAAAACTGCCTTTAATCCCCTTAAATCTTTCTTTAATCTGTTGTAAGCATTTTTATCAGATAAAACAGATAATGAATAATTAGCTAAACTTATCGGATTACATTCTTCCTGTAAAAACTCCTTTATAATCTCCCGACCTGCTATTATGTTTGGAAGACCTAAATAATCTATTGATACGATTTTTCTACCAATAAAATATGTTAAAGGAGATACTTTATATATTAAAGCAAAAGGATTTCCAATTATTCCAGCTTCTAAAGTAGCAGTTCCAGAGGTTATTAAAGAAAATATAGATTTTTCCATAACTTCGTAAGAGAAATACTTAAAATCCTTTTCAGTTATAACTTTCAGATTTAAATCTTTTATATCATATATATACTTTTTTACAAATTTATAGGTATTCGTAGTTGAAGGAATTATAAAATAGATTTTAGAATAAACTTTTTGTATTAATTTGGCAGTTTCAATTAGGATAGGTAAATGATTTTTTACTTCACTTTCCCTACTACCTGCAAACAGACCGAAAATCTGATAATCCAAAGGAATGTTTAATTTTTCCTTAAAGGAAATGTCCGTTTCTTCAGTTTTTATAATATCTAAAAGTGGATGACCGAAGTACTTAACTTTAAAATTATTGGATATGTAAGGTTTATAAATATCTTTCTCAAATGGAAGGATTGGTATTAAAAAGTCTGTATATTCAACAATCTTTTTTATTCTTCCCTTTCCCCAAGCCCAAACCTGTGGTGCTATAAAATAAACGGTTTTTATACCTAGTTTTTTTGCTTCCTTTAAAAGTTTTAGATTAAAACCGGGAAAGTCTATAACTATAACAGTGTCAATTCCTTCCCTTAAAATATCAACTGCCCTTTTAAAAGTCCTTCTTATATGTAAATACTTAGGTAATACTTCAGCTAGACCAACAACAGATATATTTTTTATGTTTTCAACTGATTTAACTCCTTCCCTTTTAAGCCGACTTCCAGTTATACCTACCCATTCAAAGTCAGGTAATCTCTTTACAAGTTCAGAACCATACAAATCTCCTGATACTTCACCAACACTTATAAAAATTTTTTTCTTTTTCAATTAAATCCTTTATCTAATTTTTAATGTAGATATAGCTATTATGGCTAAAATTATAGTAATAATCCAAACTCTAACAACTATTTTAGGTTCAGGTATTCCTATTAACTCAAAATGATGGTGTATAGGCGCCATTTTGAAAATTCTCTTTCTTGTCGTTTTAAAACTTAAGACTTGAAGTATAACTGATACAGTTTCTAAAACGAATATTCCACCTACAATAGCCAATAAAAATTCTTGTTTTGTAATAACTGCAACAACACCTAAAACAGCACCTATAGAAAGAGAACCTGTATCCCCCATAAACATTTCAGCTGGGAACGAATTAAACCATAGGAAACCTAATCCTCCTCCTATTAGAGCCATAAGGAAAACGGATATTTCTCCAACTCCATATATGTAAGGAACATAGAGATATTTCGCTAATATAAAATTACCTACAATATAGGATATATAAATATATGTAGCTGCTGTTATTAAAGTTGGACCGATAGCCAAACCGTCTAACCCATCTGTTAAGTTTACAGCATTTGAAGTTCCAACTATCATAAAAACTATGAAAGGGATGTATAAAATCCCCAAATCTATCGTCAAAGATTTAAAGAAAGGAAAGTATAAATTTGTATCAAAAAAGGGATTTATATAAATTAAAGTGGCAATAAATGTTGCAAATGCTAATTGTAATAAAAATTTAGTTTTAGACCTTAGACCCGTTTTATTTTTTAACTTGATATAATCATCTAAATAACCTATAAAAAAGAAAGCTAGCATTGTTATTAAGATTATCAATACCCATAGATTATCTAATCTACACCATAATAGAGAAGAAAGAAAAACAGATACTATTAATAAAATTCCTCCCATAGTGGGAGTATTTTTTTTCTGTTGATGTCTTTCTGGAGTATCTTCCCTAACGTATCCACCTTCTTTTTTTTGATGTCTTTTTAGAATTTTAATTATATAGGGACCAAGTAATATAGATATTAAGAAGGCAGTAATTAGAGCATAAAATCCCCTAAAGGTTATATATTTGAAAATATTTATATCTAATACTTCGTAAAAGAGATAATAAAACATATTCTCCCTATTATCTGTTTATTCCAAATAATCTGTCTAGAATAATTGCAGATGCATTTCTAACGGAAAGATGATTATATTCGCCGGGGCCCAAAATAGGCTCTAGTATGTAATCACAGCTTTCTACTAACTCCTCAGGCATTCCCCAACCTGTCCCTAGCATAATTAAAAAAACATTGTTTTTGTCCCTCAAAATATCTCTCATCTCTGAGTATGAAACAGTTTGTGGATATTTCTTTGCAGAGGTACCTATAAGTTTAGGGATTTTTCCTGTCCTATTTTTAATATCCTCTATCATATCGGTTATTGACGATACCACCTTAACTAACTTACCTGCCTCTTTTCTTCTAGGATTAAACTTACTTCCAAACCCTTCAAGCCAATATTTTATCTGCTCCTTAATAACATACTGTTGTGCTTCCAAGGGTTGTACTATGTAGTATCCGCCTAACTCGTAAGTTCTAGCAGGTCTTGCTATATCGTGAAAATCTAAAGTAGTAAAGGAAGTAATAACCCATTTTTTATTTTTGTTCAAAGCTGGATAATGTATTACAGATATATAACAATGTCCGTTTTCCATTACAACCCTCATTAATGCTCGTAATATATAACAGTACCATCGGAATAAACAACTTCAATAGGTTTAAATTTAACTTCTAATTGCTCTAAAGGTAAATCCCTTGCAAGCCTATGTTCAGGTTTTCTTTTATCGTATATAAAGTCAACTCTGTAAGTTAATTTTTCACCGGGTTTTATTTCTGTTCCTTTAAATATATTCAATGCTTTATTTATATTTACAGGTGTCTCCATTAAAACTTTACCTGTTTTTTTATCAATTAAAAGCATTTTACCTATTATATTAGAAGCATTTTTCTTTAATCTACTTACAAATTGAACCTTTAACTCTATTTTATCATCTCTGTTCCATAATAACTCTCCCCTTTCAGCTTCTTTAAACTTTTTACTTAAAACAACAAAATCCACAGGTTTAGGTGGCTTTATACTTGCAGGTATTTTCGTTTGAGGAATATTTTTTGCCTCCGACTGTATCTGTATAGTCTTACTCTCCAATTGGTTTATTTTCTGTTCAAGTTGTTTGACTTTTTCCTCTAAAGCTTTAACCCTATCCTCTAAACTTTCCCCAAAAGATATACCACTAAAAATAAATAAAATTGAAAAAATTGTTCCTAATTTTCTATTCATCCTAAACTCCTTTATTTAGATTTTTCTAGAGGTTTTTTATTTGGCTGTTGTTCCGTTTCCTGTGGGATATTTGAAAGTATGGAAGATTTTTTTAAATGTTGATGGTGGATATATGACATTGCAAAAACTAAAAATAGAAATATGCCACCTAGCCAATAGGTTATTTTAGTTAAAATATTTGAAGCTCCAGCTCCTAAAACAGCTGCCGCCGCACCTGACCCAAAAATTGCCCCAATCTCAGCACCTTTTGTTTTCTGCATAAGAATAAGTATTATCAATAAAACCGCTATAATAACAACCAATATTGAGAAAATTGTATATAAAAGCTCCATAACTTACCTCTAAAGATTTATAATTACATAAAAATCTATTATATATTTTGTAATATTAAAGTGAAAGGATTATTAAATGGGAAAACTTAAGTCTGTATACATAAATACCTTTACTTTCCTTAAAGCTATAACTTTAATTATTATCTTGTTTTTACCATTTCATCTAGTATCTTCCCAAATAAGAAGTGAGGACTTAGATTACTCTATTATAAAAAAAGTTAATTACAACGATTTTAAGCCAAAGATAGGAAAAGAAGGTGGTGTTTTAGTTAGAGCTTTATCTGGAGACCCTAAAACATTTAACCCAGCTTTAGCTCAGGAAACTACCTCAACGGCAGTAATAGGTTATCTTTTTAGAGGGTTAACAAAAACGAATGTTAAAACATTACTTCCTGAACCTGATTTGGCGGAAAGATGGGAACACAATCAAGATGGTACGGTTTGGAAAGTGTATTTAAAAAAAGGTTTAAAATGGTCTGATGGGAAACCGTTTACAGCTGATGATGTTGTTTTTACTTACAACCAGATATATTACAATCCTAAAATCCCAACATCTGTAAGAGATGTTTTACTGGTCGACGGTAAACCTTTTAAAGTAAAAAAAATAGATGATTACACAGTTGAGTTTATACTTCCAAAACCTTTTGCTTTCTTTTTGGACAGTATAGGAGTTGAAATATTGCCAAAACATAAATTGGAAAAGTATGTTAAGAATAACACTTTTTTACAGGCTTGGTCTGTTAATACAAATCCTAAAGATTTGGTAGGATTAGGAGGATACATTATTGATAAGTATTCACAGGGACAGTATGTTTTATACAGGAGAAATCCATACTTTGAAGAGAAGGACAGTAAAGGACAAAAACTTCCATACATTACTAAAATTGTGTCTCCTATAATGTCCGACCCTGATTACCAGTTAATAAAGTTTTTAGACGGTAAGATAGATTACTTGTCTATCAGACCAATAGATTTGGTGGAAGTTATAAAGAAGGCTAAGGAGAGAAAAAATATAACTATATACAATCTGGGGGCTACCCCAAGTACATTGTTTATAGTCTTTAATCAAAATCCAAATGCACCTATACCAAAGTATAAACTTAAATGGTTTAGAAATACTAAATTTAGACAGGCTATATCTTACGCTGTAAACAGAAGAAGAATTATAAAACTAGTTTACAACGGTTTTGCATATCCTATATACACTGCAATCACACCTGCAAACAAAAGACTTTACGATGAAGATTTTTATCCTAAATATCCTTTCAATCTAAAAAAAGCTAAAGAGTTATTACTGTCAATAGGTTTTAAAGAAGGTAAGGACGGTTATTTATACGACAAGGAAGGTCATAGACTAGAGTTTACTTTAATGACCAATGCAGGCTCTAAAGAAAGGGAACTGATAGGAATAATAGTGAAGGAAGATTTAAAAAAGATAGGTATTAAAGTTAATTTTGCTTTGGTTGATTTTAATAAATTGGTAAATGATTTAACGGAAAGCTACAACTGGGAAGGTGTGATAATAGGTTTAACAGGTTCTAAAACTCCATACTTTGGTCAAAATGTTTGGTTATCCTCTGGTAGTTTACATATGTGGTATCCGAGACAGAAAAAGCCTGCTACAGAATGGGAAGCTAAAATTGATGAGTTGTTTAAGAAGGCTTCAACAGAATTAGACCCAGACAAAAGGGATATGTATTACAAAGAAGCATTTAAAATAATAGGTGAACAACAACCTATGATATTTCTGGTAGCTCCAGAAACATTACTTGCAATCAACAACCGACTGAAAAATGTTTTTCCAACAGTCTGGGGCTGGTATAAGGAGAAAATGGTGTATATAGA
>QNZF01000002.1 GCA_003978485.1 Persephonella sp. | reverse complement strand
AATCCACAGTCCGGATTTATCCATACTAGATTTTTATCTATTACTTGAATTGTTCTCTCTGCTATTTCTAGCATTTCATTAACAGATGGTATTCTTGGAGAGTGTATATCGTAAACCCCAACACCTATTCCATGGTCATAATTAAATTTTTCAAATGCTTCAATTATTTCACCTTTTGACCTTGACGCCTCGATTGATATTACATCTGCATCCATTTTGTAAATCCATTCTATTATTTCGTTAAACTCTGAATAACACATATGTGTGTGTATCTGTGTGGTTTCTTTTACAGTGTTATTTGTTAGTCTAAATGCTTTAACAGCCCAGTTTAGATATTCTTCCTGTTTTCTTTTCTTCAGAGGTAATCCTTCTCTAAAAGCTGGTTCGTCTATCTGTATAACTTTTATACCAGCTTTTTCTAAATCTAAAACTTCTTCCCTTAATGCTAACGCTATCTGATAGGCAATCTCTTTTTTAGGTATATCCTTTCTATAGAAAGACCAGTTTAGTATGGTTGTTGGACCTGTTAACATTCCTTTCATAGGTTTATCTGTTAAGCTTTGAGCATAAACAATCTCTTTAACTGTCATAGGTTCAGGTCTTGATACATCACCGTATATTATAGGAGGTCTTACACATCTAGTTCCGTAAGACTGAACCCAACCATTCTTAGTAAACGCAAAGCCTTCCATTTTTTCACCGAAAAACTCAACCATATCAGTTCTTTCAAATTCACCATGAACAAAAACATCTAAGCCTATTTCTTCCTGAATTTCTACAGCTTTCTTTATCTGCTCTTTTATAAAGTTTTCATACTCTTCTGCTGATATTTCTCCCCTTCTAAATTTAGCTCTTGTCTGTCTAACTTCTTTTGTTTGTGGGAAGCTTCCAATTGTTGTTGTAGGAAATCTAGGTAATCCTAACAACTCTATCTGTTTTTTATATCTATCTTTAAAGTCTTTAGGTCTTCTTATTTCCTGATTATCTATATCTTTAACTGCATCTCTAACAGCTTCATTTTTAAACTTATCCCTTAAATCCTGTAATGTTTGAACAGGTATATCCTTTCCTTCATTTATTATTTCTTTTAATGTTTTTAACTCTTCTAATCTTTCATCTGCAAATGATAAAAGTCCTATTAAATCTTTATCTAGGTGTCCCTTTTCAGGCTCTAGAGAGACTGGTAAATGGAATAATGGTGCAGCATTAGATAAAATTAAATTTTCTTCAGGTATATACTTTAATAATTCATCAACTAATGTTAAAACTTCCTTATAATCTGTTTTCCAAGGGTCTCTACCTGATATAACCCCTGCGATTAATTTTTTATCTGTTGGAAAACCGTATTTTTTTATATTCTCTAAATTTTCATTATTTACAACAAAATCTAATCCTATAGCTGATACTGGAAGTTCTCTAGTTATTCTCTCAAAATTGTCTAAACTTTCGTAATATGTATGGGCAAATACTTCCATACTATCTATATCATGCATTACAATCTTATACGCGTCTATTAAGGTTTGTATTTGGTCTTCTGTTAGGTCTAGAACTAACGCAGGCTCATCTAACTGAACAGCTTTAACTCCTTCCTTTTGTAATTCTAATAATATCTCATTGTAGAGAGACGCTACTTCTAAGACTAATGGTCTAAACTTCTCACTTTCAGGAGCTTTTACCATTTTCATTAAAAGTGAACCTTCCTGTTTCTCGTAAACTTTACCTAGGTAAACGTATGTGAATGGTCCTATCAATACAGGTTTTGTCTCTACTCCAAATTTTTCCTTAGCCCATCTGTAAGATATTAAAGGTCTATTTTTAACTAACTTAAATCCACCTTCAAACTCTGGGACTATGTAGTGGTAGTTTGTATCAAACCATTTTGTCATTTCACAGGCGATAGCTTTATCAGTTCCCCTTGCCATTGCAAAGTATCTATCTAAACTGTCCTCTATATATCTAAATCTGCTTGGAACAACATCAAACATTGTTGATATATCTAAAACAAAATCGTAAAGTGAGAAATCGTTTGATGGTATATAATCAAGATTTGCGTTGATAACCTTTGCCATTCTATCTGCGTCAACTTCTTCAAGTCTTTTATATAGCTCTTCCTTTGATATTTCTCCTTTCCAATAACTCTCTATAGTCTTTTTCATTTCCCTGTTTGGTCCAATTTTAGGATAGCCAAAGGCGGTAGTTTTTATTCCCATTAAATTCCTCCTTAATTCAAAAAATTAATATTTCTTTACGATTGATTGTAAATTAATAAAAATTTTAAAGCAATAATCAAAATCTAATGAAAGGCGTTATAATTAATAATTAATATTTGTTAGGGGTATTAATTGACTAATAAACTTTGTGTTTATCCGGGAACTTTTGACCCTGTACATTACGGTCATATAGATATAGTTAGAAGGGCTTTAAATGTTTTTGATTATGTTATAGTTGCTATTGCAGAAAATCCGAAAAAAAAGCCACTCTTTAGCATAGAAGAAAGGGTTGATATGTTTAGGGCTTCCGTTTCAGATTTTGTAGATAGGGTTATAATTGAACCTTTTAACGGTTTACTGGTTAATTTTATGAGAAAGTATAACACTAAAATAATTGTAAGAGGTGTAAGGCTATTTACAGACTTTGAGTATGAATTACAGATAGCCATGACAAATTACAATTTGGATAAGGTAGAAACATTTTTCCTTATGCCCTCCCAAGAACTTATACATATAAGCTCTACAATTGTTAAAGATATTGCTTTTCATCATGGAGATTTATCTAATTTAGTTCACCCTTATGTTGAAAAGAAGTTAAGGGAAAGGTTTAAGGTATGAAAAGATATATTTTTGTTTTATTTCTAATTTTATTTACCTTAACTAGTTGTGGTTATAAAGCTGTTGATTTTTCTGAAAGAAAAGAAAGTGGAAAGTTAAAAGATGTTTACTGTTTAGAAAAGATTTCTATATCCTCCCCTGAAGCCAAATTGACAGATACACTTTACAGATATTTGTCCTCATCAATTATATCTGCAGGTTATAGGCTTGAATGCTCAAAGGACACAACTAGATACCTTAGGGTATATGTAGGTAGTGTTAATACATATCCTATAGGCTACTCCCAATCTTTAAGAGCATCTGTCTACAATGTTGTTATAAATGTAAATGTTAAAGTTGAGAACAGAAAAAGGGAGATATTGTTAAATAAAAATATTTCTGAAACTACACAGTTTTTTGGTACAGGTTTAAGGGCTGATATTGAGAGAAGGTACGCTATGGAAAAGATAGGAAGGCTTTTAGCTTTAAGAATTTTCTCAATGATTTCAAATATACATAAAATAGAGAAGAATGGAAGTTAAAAGTTTAACAAAACTTATTAAATTTCCCGATATAGATAACTTAAAAAACCTAATTTTTATATACGGCAAGGAAGATTATTTAAAAAGTCAGATAATTAAATTATTAAAGGAAAAGTATAAGGATATAAATACACTTTGGGGGGATGAAACAGATTTAAAACATTTACTATCTCTTTTTTCTTCATCTTCTCTGTTTAGCAGTAAAACTATTGTAATCTTAAGAGATTTTGAAAGTTTTATAAAAAATTTGAAAAAGGATGAATTAAAAAATTTTTTAGATTTTTGTATAAATATACCTGAAGGTGATAAGCTTATTTTAATATCAAATTTGGATAAACTACCTTCCAAAGAACCTTATAAAACTATACAGAACTGTGGAGATATATTTTTTGCTAAAAAATTATCAGAAAAGGCTTTTTTATCATCTTTAAAGAAAAAATTTATCTCTGAAGGAATAAATATATCTGATGAATTAATCGTTTATATTGCTAATCTTTTAAAAAATGACCTTTTTTACACTAAGAATGAAGTAGAAAAATTAATTCTGTATGTAAAGGAAAAAAAAGAGATTACAAAGGAAGATATTGATAAAATTATCTATCCTAAGATTGAAGAAAATATTTTCAGTTTTCTAAATCTTTTGTTTACAAAAAATCCAGATACAATTAAAACTTTAAGAAATCTTTTTGAAACTGGCTATCATCCATTTGAGATACAGAGTTTAATACTGTTTCAAATGAATAAATTACTTCTTTACAAAACTTTAAAAAATAAAAAGCCTGAAAGGATAATATTTGCAGAACTTGGTTTAAAATTTCCTTTTCAGATAAAACAACTTAAGGAACAGGATAAAAATGTTTCTAAAGAAGAGTTAATCTCACTGGTTAAAGATTTATACTTATTAGAAATAAAACAGAAGGTTTATTATCAGGATATATACAAAGGTTTAGAAGATTTAGTTATAAAATTTTTAAACGGTTAAGCGTAAATCTCCTCTGTTATAGGACCTTCTGCTTTTCTGTTTATAAACTGTTGGACTAAAGGGTCTGGATTTTTCTTTATTTCCTCTGGAGTACCTATTGCATATATTATACCTTTGTGTATAAATGCTATTCTATCACCTATGCCAAATGCTGTGGCTAAATCGTGTGTTACAACGATAGATGTTATACCTAGGTTATTTCTTAAGTTTTCTATAAGGTTGTCTATCATTGCACTTGTTATAGGGTCTAAACCTGATGTAGGCTCGTCGTAAAGTATTATCTCTGGACTTGTTGATATTGCCCTTGCTAAAGCTACTCTCTTTCTCATACCTCCTGAAAGTTGGGAAGGATACAAATCTTCAACATCCTTCAAACCGACAAGTTTTAACTTTTCTCTTGCTAAATCTCTTATTTCCTTTTCCTTCATTTTAGTATTTTCAAGATAATAAAATCCCACATTTTCCCAAACTTTTAAACTGTCAAAAAGTGCCCCTTCCTGAAATAGATAACCTAACTTTTTTCTAAACTCTATTAACTCATTCTTAGATAATTTTGTAATGTCCACTCCGTCTATTTCTATTGAGCCACTGTCAGGCTTTAATAAGCCTATAATATGTTTAATAGTGGTACTTTTACCACTTCCACTACCACCCATTAATATAAATATCTCACCTTCGTAAACTTCGAAGGATATATTTTTTAAAACTTTCTTCTTTCCAAAACTTTTAGATAAATTTTTTACAACTATTTTTTTCTTCATAATAAACTGTTAACCTACAACTCTAGGTACTACGAAAAATCCGTCTTCCTGTTGTGGTGCATTCTTTAACGCTTCTTCTCTAGGTAAACTTTTTCTAGATTTGTCATCCCTTAAAGGTGTTTCCTGATTTATAAGTTCATAAAAAGGTTTAACATTATCTGTGTTAAGCTCATTCAGTTTCTCTATAAAATTAAGTATATCTCCCAACTGTTTTGAGAACATCTCAACCTCTTCGTCAGTCAACTGAAGTTTTGAAAGTTTAGCCACATGTAAAACAGTTTCTCTATCTATCATCTTTTTCTCCTAAATAATTTGTAGTACTAAAATTATATTAAAAATTTATTTAGTTTTGAGAATATTTCTTTTTATACCTTTTTTTAGTTAAAGATTTGTAAATCTTAAAATTTTGATAGGCTAAACCTGATTTTAAGCTTTCCTCAGCCAACTTATTCGCTTCTGATATATCATTTGTCAAACCGTAGGCGTATATTATCAACCCTGCAGTTAGTATAGCCCAATCTCTGTATGGATTATCCTCATTTTTAAGTATAGATAAACATATTTCTGCATTTTTGTTAATTGTAATACTGCTATCACAATTAATTTTTTCTTTTAATTCCTTTGGATATATAGTTAAAGAAAAAACTTTACTTGTAAAAATTTTAGTAGGTTTTTCAGGTGAAGGCTCTATACCTCCCTCTAAACCTTTAACAACATATATATCATTGTATCCTGTATAAAATGCTAATTTTATATACTTTTCAACATAATTTAGATGGTTTACACCGATTATAACTTTAGTTGTTTTAAAAGGATTTAAAATCTTTTCCACAGTGTTTATATAAGTTCTTAATCCAAACTCTTGTCTTTTTGGTAAAAGATTATAAAGTTTTCTGTTAAATATTTTTTGGTATGCAAAGGTAAATCCTGATAACTCTATAGCTTTGTAAATCTCTTCTGAGTTCGTAGGATAACCACATCCCATAGCCTCTAGAACTTCATAATAGGTAACACCATACTTTGATGGAACATTCTTAGCTCCATGACCTACAACTTTAGCACCTGCCCCTGTAGCTATAAATATTGATGCAGGTAGAATATGTATAGATTTATTCTTGCCGTCGTAGTTAACTGCCAAATCTACAGGTTTGTACTCTGATAAATCTATAAAGTCTGTATATTCTTTTATACTATCAATAAAACCTTTTAATTCATCAAGTGTTGCATACTTAATTCTTAAGGCAGACCAGAATGCACCTATCTGTATGTTTGTGGCTTCTGAATTTAAAATCTTATTGTTAACTTCATATGCTTCTCTATAGGTTAAATCCTTTAATGTTTTTTTTCCACTGGCTACCTTCTTTAAGTATTCATACATTCTTTAACTCCGTATCTATTTAACTATAAAAAAATATAAGAGAAAAAGGTAACAATCAAACTTTATTTGTTATTCTCTTTTTCTTTATTTACTTCCTTTAATTTTTTTTCAAAATCTCTTATTGCAATTTTAAATACTTCCTCAACATGCTCAACAAATATTAGATTTAAGTCCTTTCTAACAAATGGTGGTAAATCTTCTAAAACTTCGTCTTTGTTGTCTTTTGGAAGGATAACATTCTTTATACCTGCCCTCTTTGCCGCAAGTATCTTTTCCTTTAATCCTCCTACAGGTAGAACATTTCCTCTTAGGGTTATCTCTCCTGTCATAGCGACATCACTTCTAACTGGTAGCTCCATTAGGACTGAACATATTGCAGTTGCTATAGATATTCCTGCTGATGGTCCATCTTTCGGTATTGCTCCTGCAGGTACGTGAACGTGAATATCATACTTTTGAAAAATCTCTGGGTTTATACCATACTCTTTAGATTTTGATTTTATATAAGACAGTGCAGTCATAGCACTTTCCTTCATAACATCTCCGAGAGAACCTGTTAAAACCAACTTTCCCTGTCCCGGCATTTTGGTAGCTTCTATCTTAAGTATTTCACCGCCAACTGCAGTCCAAGCTAAACCGTGAACAACACCTATCTGGTCTTTTTCTTCCTTCTCCGGCTTGTATAAAGGTGCTCCTAAGAACTTTTTAACTAAAGATTTTGTTATCCTATATTTTTTCTTTTTACCTTTTAAAGCTATCTCTTTAGCTATCTTTCTTAATATTGCGTTAATCTGTCTCTCTAAACTTCTAACTCCCGCCTCTCTAGTGTAATGTCTTATTAGATACTGTAAACCACTGTCTGTAAACTCAACATACTTTTCACTTAATCCTGTCTCCTTTAATTGTCTAGGTATTAAATACTTTTTAGCTATATGTAATTTTTCCTCTTCAGAGTATCCCGGAATTCTTATAATTTCCATTCTGTCTAAAAGTGGTCTAGGTATAGTATCTATTCTATTTGCTGTACATATAAACAGAACTTCTGATAAATCAAATGGTAATCCTATATAGTTGTCCACAAACTCTTTGTTTTGCTCTGGGTCTAAAACTTCAAGTAAAGCTGATGCAGGGTCTCCTCTAAAATCTGAAGCTAACTTGTCAACTTCATCTAACATAAAAACTGGATTTTTTGTACCTGCCTGTTTTAATCCCTGTATAATCCTTCCCGGCATTGCTCCTACGTAAGTCCTTCTGTGTCCTCTAATCTCTGCCTCGTCTTTAACTCCACCTAAAGCCTGTCTTACAAATTTCCTTCCTAATGCCTTTGCTATAGATTTACCTAAAGATGTTTTTCCAACTCCCGGTGGTCCAACAAAACAGAGTATAGGACCTTTTATACCTTTACCTTTTCTTAATTTTTGTATAGCCAAATATTCTAATATTCTCTCTTTAACTTTTTCCAAGTCGTAATGGTCTTGGTCTAAAATCTTTTTAGCTCTCTTTAAGTCAAGTCTGTCTTTTGTTCTTTTACTCCAAGGTAGCTCAACTAACCAATCCAGATATGTCCTTATAACTCCAGCCTCTGCACTGTCAGGATGCATTTTTTCAAGTCTTTTTAACTGTTTCTCAGCCTCTTCCCTAACTTCTTCAGGCATTCCTGCTTCTTCTATTTTCTTTTTATAGCTCTCTATTTCCTCCTGTCTCTCATCTTTCTCTCCCAACTCTTCCTGTATAGCCTTTATCTGTTGTCTTAAAAAGTATTCCTTCTGGTCTTTCTCCATATACTCTCTGGCAGTATCTCTAATCTTCTGTTGTAGCTCTAAAAGTCTAACTTCCCTAAGTAATGTGTTGTGTACCTTTCTTAATCTTTCCTTAGGGTCTATAGTCTCTAAAATTTCTTGTAAAACTTCAGGTTTTTGCTCTAAAACTGGTGCTACCAAATCGGCTAACTTTCCTGCATCTTCAACATTTCTTATTATTTCCAATAAATCAGGTATTATCTGCTTCCCTAATTGGACTGCTTTATTAAGTAAATCTTTAATAGAGTGTTCTAAAGCCTCTACTTCAATGTCTTCCTCTAATTTAGGCTCATCTATAAGCTCTATCTTACCTTTAAAATATCCGTTTTCTTCTCTAAAATCCTTAAGTCTTGCCCTTTTAACGCCTTGAACTAGTATTTTTACTCTATTGTCCTCCAAATTCATACTTCTTAGTATTGTTGCTACAGTTCCTATTTCATAAATATCTTCTTTGCTAGGTTTTTCTATATCTTTGTCTTTTTGTAAAACTAAAAATATATATCTGTTATAGTTATTCATAGCTTCATTTACAGCCTTTAAAGAAAAATCCCTACCTACAAATATTGGAAAAACCATATGTGGATAGATTACTAAATCTCTAAGTGGTAGTACTGGCAACTCTTCAGGTATGTTTTCCACAATATCTAACTGTTCTTCAAATGGAAATACAGCCATAAAAACCTCCTTTTAACAAATTTTTATTTTTAAAATAATGGAATTATTTTGAGAAAAATTATATTTTCCTTAAATATATCTGAATTTTCCGAAGAAAACAACCTATTTACACTTAATTTTTTTACAATTTCCTAATAGTTAACAAGCTTTTAATAGAAAAAATTTTTAATCTTTCTTAAGTAAAACTGAGTAATGTTTTTCAAACAAATCTTTAGCTACCTTAATTATTCTGATTTCTGGAACATTTTTAAATCTATCTATAAACTTTTTTCTTGAAAGAATGTAAAACTCTTTGTCTGTATAGATTAATCTATCTTCCAAAGGTGGAATTCTCTTTCTAATGTAAAATAGGAAGGCAGGATTAAATCCGCCGTAATAATAAATCTCTTGAGATTTATCCATTAAAGGTAATATATGTTTAACCGGATTTCTGTTATCAATCTTAGGGAAAATATAAAAGAAAAACATTAAAGTTAAAACTATAGAAGATATTGATAAGGAAGGAATTATAAATCTTTTGTCTTTGAAAGATAGAATAATGGCTAATAATCCTCCAATAAACCATAAAAAGAAATAAAAACTTAGATAATTCAAATCTGATATAGGTTTTTCCTTTGAGATAGCTGTATACAATGCTACAGGTATTAATACAGTCAAAACAGTGTATACAATTAAACTTATTAAAATTGACAATCTTTTAGAGAACTCTATCTTTGAAAGGTAATATCCTATCAGTATTGCCAGAGGTGGATAGGCTGGAACTGTATAGTTAGGTAGTTTTGTTTTTGATATGGCAAAGAAAAGTATGTATGTAAGGCTAAATATTATAGAGAAAAGTATTAATCTGTTTTTTTTGTCTTTAAAAGCTAATCTTAAAGATTGTAATATAAAAATGGAGAAAGGTAATAAACCTACGAAAACGTATAGAAATGTAATTAAAAATATTCCTCCATGTCCCTCTAAAGGTTTGGAAAATCTTTCTAGATTGTGATGTAAGATAAAATCTTTTAGCCATAAACCATTTGTTTTAATATAAACCGCAATATACCAAGGTAAAGATATTAACAGTATTAAACTAATTCCTAAAGGCATTGAAAGGTACTTTAAATTTTTAAGATTTAAATTTTTTGTAAAAATTAGATAGAGGAAAATTATAAATGAAGGTAATACAACTGCAACAGGTCCCTTTGATAAAACTCCGAAGGCAGTAAACACATAAAACAGATATATAAAAAATTTTTTTCTTTCCTCAAATCCGTATAAAAATGAAAAAAGAGAAGCATTTATGAAGAATATTAGATATGGGTCAGGTACTGCCATATGAAATTGAATAGCTGTATGTAAGGAAGATATTAAAACTAAAACTGACAGTAATCCTATCTTTGTTCCTAAATATCTTGCTGATATTAAATAAGTTATTAATACTGTTAAAGCTCCAAAAACTGCAGAGAAAAACCTTGCACTGAATTCATTTACTCCAAAGATTTTATATCCGAGTATCATAAAGTAGTAATGTAAAGGTGGTTTATCTGTCCTTAATTCATAGTTAAATGTAGGAACTATAAAATCTCCCCGTTCTAACATTTCCCTTGCACATTCTGAATTTTTAGCTTCATCTAGAGAGTATATGGACAAGCCCCAAGAGTTAGCTAAAAAGATAAGTAAAGATATAAAAAAGATAATTAAGGAAATTGAGAAATTCTTTTTCATTAATTATTTATCTTAAATGTTTTTCTACAATCTGATATAAAACTTCGTATATATGTTTAGGACCTGCAACAACGTTTCCGTCTAACTCTTCCGTTCCATCAAAGTTTGTAAAAATTCCCCCTGCTTCCTTTATCAGTAAAACACCTGCCGCTATATCCCAGACAGACAACTTCATTTCAAAAAATCCGTCAAAAACTCCCTCAGCAGTTAAAGCTAAATCTACAGCCGCCGCTCCGGGTCTTCTGACAGCAGAAAATCTAATCATAGCTTCCTTAAAGGCTAATAAATATCTATCAAGCTCTTCAATATTTCTAAAAGGAAAACCTGTTGATATTATGGCTCTCTTAACAGGTCTATCTGATACTCTTATACGTTCCCCATTCAAATATGCACCTTTACCTTTACCACACCAATAAAGCTTGTCTAACATTGGAATGTATATTGAACCTGCTATTAGCTCCTCACCTCTCTTTAAAGCAACAGAAACGGCAAATATCTCAAATCCATTTATATAATTTTTCGTTCCGTCTAATGGGTCAACTATCCATACAAACTCACTGTCCTTATTTCCTATAATTCCGTCTTCCTCACCTAGAAAGGCGTGGTCTTCAAACTTTGAAAGTATGAAATCTCTAACCCTCTCTTCAGATAACCTGTCAACATATGTAACAAAATCTTTTTCCGATTTAAGCTCAATGTCTCTATTTTTAATCTTTTTAAAATTTTCCTTTAAGATAGAACCACCTATTACGGAAGCCTCTTTAGAAACTTGAATAAATTCATCTATATAATCTTTCAATCTAAAGCTCCATTAATTTAATTTTTCAAAAAATTATAAACAAAAAATCATTTAAATTTTTTCAATAAAAATGGTGGTAATAATGTTGTTAGTAGAACTATAAAAATAAGTATTGAGTAAATCTCTGTTGTAAATACCTTTGCAGACCTTCCAAACTCGGCAAAGATTAAACCAACTTCTCCCCTAGGTATCATTGATATTCCTATCTGAATTTTATCCTTTAAACTTTGATTAACTGTAAAGAAAGCTCCTGCCATTTTACCTATAATTGCAACTACAAATAGCGTCAAGGCAAGTATCCAAAGATATAATGAAGAAAAATTAATCTCTGAAATATCTATTGATAAACCTACAGATACGAAGAATATAGGGGCAAATAAGAACACTATAGGTTCAATTTGATGGTGAACTCTCTTGGTAAAGCTTTTCATACTTTTGTTATCAAACTTAGGTAAATCAATACTTCCAGATAGAGCTATACCTGCAACAAATGCTCCAAGTATTTCAGGTAATCCTGAGTAATGGGCTATTATAGAGAATAGCAAAATGTATGAGATTACGACTATAGGAATATAACCGGGCACTTTTATATGATTTTTTTCAAAGATATGCAGTATATGTCCAAGTATAGCCGCAAATATAGGAGCAACAATAAGAAATACTAACATAAAGAAAATTAACTTTATTAAATGAAATACTTCAATCTTACCTTCCTTTATTAGCTCAACTAACGCAACAAGGATAATAACACCTAAAATATCGTCTAATACTGCCGCTCCAACGATAATCTGTGCCATCTTAGTTTTATCGAGCTTTAAATCCTTTAAAACTCTTAAGGATATTCCTATACTTGTGGCGGTAAGAGTTCCACCTATAAATAGAGATGTAAAGAATGATAGATGGAATATGTAATAACTGACTAAAAAGCCTAAAAAGAGAGGTATTAAAGCTCCAAAAGTTGCAACGATAAATGCGTTTAGACCTTCAGCTCTAAGTTTATTAATATCGCTTTCAAAACCAACTTCAAACAGAAGTAAAACAACTCCAAGTTCTGCTAACAGTTTTAAAGTTTCATTTAATTCAACTAAACCTAAAAAACTTGGACCTAAGATTAAACCTGCTAAAACCTCACCTACTACAGCAGGGGCTCCAAATTTGACAACTAACTCTGCAAAAATTCTACCTACAACTAAAATTAATATTAAACTTAAGGCTATCTGTTCAAATTCCACCTATCACACCTTTTTTTTCTTTCTAAAACTAAGAAATTATAATACATCTATTTTATTGAATATTCTGTGGAAATCTTTTTAATCAGATTTTTAACAAACTCTGCAGTATCTTCTCTATCCATAGCTATTTCTAGAATAGCCTCAAGATAGCCATACTTATTTCCTGTATCGTATCTCTTTCCTTCTAATTCAGTTGAGTATATAGCCTCTATTTCTCTTAATCTTTGTAAAGCGTCTGTAAGCTGAAGCTCTCCACCTTTTCCTAAAGGGGTTTTTTTCAGCATATCAAACACTTTATGAGTAAGGATATATCTACCTGCTATAGCATCAGTTGAAGGTGCTTCCTGTGGGGAAGGTTTTTCAACTAAATATTTAACAAGTTTTATATTTTCCTCAACTTCCATTCCATCCACAATTCCATATTTATAAACATCTTCCCTATCTACAGACATAGTTCCTATTACAGATTTTGAGAATTTATCAAAAACATCTATAAGCTGTTTTAATGCAGGTTTTTCATCATTTATTATTAGCTCATCTCCAAGTAATACAGCAAAAGGTTCATTTCCTATAACACTCTCAGCACATAAAATTGCATGACCTAAACCTAACTGTTCCTTCTGTCTTACATAAACAAAATCAGCTAAATTTGAAATTTCCCTTATCTTTTCAACATATTCTTCTTTTCCACCCTTTTTTAGGGTAAATTCTAACTCAGGTGTATAATCAAAATAATCTTCTATAGCTCTCTTATGTCTTCCTGTTATGAATATAATTGTTTCTATACCTGAGTTTACAGCTTCCTCAACTATAAACTGAATTATAGGCTTATCTACAATTGGAAGCATCTCTTTCGGAGTAGATTTTGTTGCAGGTAAAAATCTAGTGCCAAATCCTGCAACTGGTATAACAGCTTTTCTAACTTTAAACATAACATTTACTCCTCTTTTTTAAATTTTTCTAAAACTTTCTTATATCCTTCTATCAAATCTCCTAAATCAAATCTAAATCTATCTTTGTCTAGTTTTTCACCTGTTTTTGCATCCCAAAATCTACAAGTATCAGGAGATATTTCATCTGCAAGTATAACTTTTCCGTCTTTTCTTCCAAACTCAAGTTTAAAATCAACTAAGATAATACCGTTTTCTTTCATAAAATCCTTTAAAATCTCATTAACCTTTAATGCTATCTCCCTCATCTCATTAACTTCTTCAGGTGTAGCCAAATTCATAGCGTATATATGTTGTTCACATATTATTGGGTCGTGTAGTTCGTCATTTTTTAAATAAAACTCAACTAAAGGTGGATTAAACTCTGTTTTTTCAGGTATACCAAGTCTTTTAACTATACTACCAGCGGCTAAGTTCCTAACAACAACCTCAACAGGAATTATCTCAACTTTGTAAAGAAGCATTTCTCTGTCAGACAATTTTTTTATAAAGTGTGTAGGAATTCCATTTTTATTTAAGTATTCAAATAGATATGAAGCTATAGTGTTATTTAGCTCTCCCTTACCTTTTATAGTAGCTTTTTTTATTGCATCAAAAGCTGTGGCATCATCTTTATAGTAGGCGATTACTTTATCAGGTTCATCTGTAAGATACAGAATTTTAGCCTTACCTTCATATAATTTTTCTCTTTTTTCCATCTATAGCTCCTTTTCTTCAGAATTTTTAGATTTTAAAAATATATTATAAACTTAGTCTGTTAAATAATTCTAAAATATTAGATTTAAACCAATTTAATAAGTTTCTTAACGGTATGCAGAAAAAAAATAGATAAAATAGATATAGTAAATACACTAAAATTATAATCCTATCCTTAATTAACTATATCTATAAGACAATTAGCTGATTTCATACCTTCTACTAACAAAAAAAATAATCTAAAGTAAGGATGGAAAAGAATTGTTAACAAAAGAGGAAGTTCAGAAGGTAAATACAAACACTTGATATTATTTTTAAATTGGTTTTTAATATTTATCCCAGTTGAGCCGTTAGCTCAGCTCAGTTGGTAGAGCACCGGTCTTTTAAACCGGTGGTCCCGGGTTCGACCCCCGGACGGCTCACTACTGCCCCCGTCGTCTAGCCAGGCCTAGGACACCGGCCTTTCACGCCGGCGACACGGGTTCGAATCCCGTCGGGGGCATAAATTTTGGCGGGGTAGCCAAGTGGTAAGGCAGGGGACTGCAAATCCCTTATACGCGGGTTCGATTCCCGCCCCCGCCTCTTTTTGAAACTAATAAAATAAGGTCTTTCCAAAGACTAAATATTTACTCTTTTCTTACTGTTTGCATTTGTGGAATGATAAATCCTTTAGAAGCAAAGGTTGAACGTATTCTGTGAGTTCTTACCTTTCTGATAAGAATAACGGATAGTATGTTCCTACCAATATAGAGTTAGGCGAAGAACACTTAGTAAGAGTTTTTTTTGATAATTTTTTAGTATGTTTTATCATCTCTTATCACTTCTGAACAGTGTTCAAAATAAAATCTATTAAAAATATTTTAAATTCCATTTAGATATAAAAATTAATGCTGGATTAGCATATATTCATATTATATAATTTTTATCCAGAAATATTCCGTTTCAAAAGGAGGTCTTTTCTTTATGTTCAAAAAGTTTCTAAAAGGTAGCTTGGCAGGTCTAATACTATTTTCAATAGTAGAAGCCTCGCCTATAAAGAAATATCAATTTTTTGAAAATGATTATTACAATAAAATAAATAATCCTTACGAAAAAGCTAAATACAAAGCGGTCATGGTTGACGATGGTGTTCCAAAGCCTGAATTTCAAAACGAAATAGTAGATTTAGCAATAGGTTTTTTAGGTATAAAGTATAGATTTGGTGGAGAAACAGATAGAGGTATAGACTGTTCTGCTTTCGTTCAAAAGGTATATGCTTTAGCAGGTATACATCTACCTAGAACTGCAAGGCAACAGGCTAAGTATGGTCTCTTAATCAGTAAGGAAGATTTACAACCAGGTGATTTACTATTTTTCCAAACTTATGCAAAATTTCCATCCCATGTAGGTATATATATAGGTGAAGGTAAAATGATACACGCATCTTCTAGGGGGAGAAGAGTTGAAATAATTAGTATTAACCATCCTTTTTATATAAAAAGATTTTTATTTGCGAAAAGGATATTTTTATATGACCCAGAAAAACTTTCAAAATTATTAAAAAATAACAAAAAATCTACTTTTTAAAATTTTTTATTTTATATTTATTTAATGATATTTTTTTATTAGCTTAAAATTTGAAAAAATTTTTTTATACAATTCAGGGGGGAGATGCTATGCCATCAGACTTAAAAACTCTACAGGACATTTTAAATATCAATTCTTTACTAGAAAATCCTCACACAAAACTTTTAATTTCTAAAAAGGAAGGGAAGATTTTAAAATCATCTAAAGAGATAGAAAAAGATATTGAAAAATTTTTTAATCATTTAGTTAAAGTTGATAAGGATATGTTAGAATTAATATTTGAAGGTTGGCATATTTTATCAGGTAAATATCCTGTTTTACCAATAAAGTACTTTGGTATAGTAGGAAAGGATATTACACTATTGTTCAATGGTGATTTTGCTGTTATTCTTGATACTCCAGAAAGTTTTTTACAATTTCACTCAACAGTTTTAAGTAAAGATTTATCAGAATTAATATTTTTAGATTATATTGAAAGTGTAGGTGAGTTAGACAAAGAAGATGGATATATTGGATGTTTAAAAGATTATGAAAAGGATATTTTAATAAAGATAGTTGTTGCGGAGAACCATTTAAATAAACTTTTAATTGATATGTTATCCATATTGGCACCATTTAAATGGGAACCTAATTTAGGATGGTTTGTTTTAGGAAGTGAATACTCTATTATCTCAACTTATAAAAAATGGCTTTTGTTAGAAACAGAAGGTTTGTTGAAAAACTTTGAGTATTAATTTTTCTTCCCTTCCTAAATATTCACTTGTTTTCAAAATCTTCAGGAGATAATAATAGATTTTCCAGTATTAAATCAGGAACCAGTTCATCGTCTTCAAAGTTTTCTAAAACTTCCAAATATATTTCTGCGACTATTCTATTTGGATAATATGTCAGATATTCCCTTAAATCTTTAACTTTTACAGACTTATTGTTCTTTGCAAGTTCATCGGACATTATTTAATCCTTCCTTTAATATTTTTTAACATTCTGTCTGTGGCTAATTTGTATCTAATATCCTTTTTAGCCAATTTTTCCAATTCATCCTTTATATACTTTGTAGCTTCATCTGTTGCCATTTTATACCCTAAAACGTATGCAGTTATAGATATAAATGCAAATCCTGTAAATTCTACAATTCTACCTATAACATTATTTGGTATAAATAAACCACCTATAGCTAAAACTATACCTATTCCAAGGATAAATTTCCAATACTTTAATAAAAAATCAGCTAACAAAATCTTTACCTCTTTTTTTAATTTTTGTTAATTAATTATATCAAAAGAAAATTTAAATAAAGGACGGTCAAATCTGTTTCAGTTTTTCTAAAAACTCTTTTTCTGATTTTATAGGCTGTTGACAGGCAAAATTGCTACATAAATATATTTTCAAATCTTTACTTTCCTTAATATTGTTAATAAAGTCTGATATTTTTCTTAAAAATTCTGTATTGTAAGCTAAAACTTTTGAAGGTATGTAAAACTCCTCTGATTTTTGGGAAAGTTTTAAAGCTTTCTCCTTATCACCGTTAAATATTATCTCAGTTGAATTTAGCATAAACATTAATCCAATTAAAAATGATGGACTACCATAAGGAACTCTTTTTATGTTTGATGCAAAAACTCTCTCCATTTTATTAATATACTTTTTAAATCTTTCATCTCCTGTAAGTTTGTATAACCAGACTAAACAGTTATAAGCCACTCCATTTCCTGAAGGATAAGCACCGTCATAAATTTCCTTCTGTCTTATTAAAACATCTTTATTATCTGATGATGTAAAGTAAAATCCACCATTAGCTTTATCCCAAAATTTATAAATCATCTTTTCCGTTAAATCTAAAACATATTTTAAATATTTATCATCAAATGTTGTTTGGTATAACTCTATTAGTCCAAAAATTAAAAAACTGTAATCATCTAAATTGGCTTTTATTTTTACCTCACCGTCTTTATATCTGTGGAATAATTCACCGTTTATATAAATACTGTCTAAAATAAAATCTGCTGTCTTTTTTGCTAAATCTATATATTCTTCATTATTAAAAACTCTACCTGCTAAAGATAAGGCTTTTATTATTAAACCGTTCCAATCTGTAAGAATTTTTGTATCTTTTAAAGGTCTAACTCTCTTTCCCCTTTCTCTGTATAAAGTTTTTAAACAGTTTCTAAATATTTCCTTAACTTCTTTTTCTGATTTATTAAATTTTTTAGCAACTTCCTTAAAGGATTTATCTATATAAATGATATTTTTATAAGTAATCTTTCCTGTTGCTTCTTCTCTAAAATTACCTTCCTCTTTTATATTTGATATTTCCTTAAATATCTCAAAATTTTCTCCCAATAAATTTTTTAACTCATCGTAAGACCATACATAAAACTTACCCTCTTCACCTTCACTATCTGCATCTTCTGCTGAGTAAAATCCGCCTTCACTGTTATACATATCTCTTTTTAAATACTCTATTATTTCCTCAACTATTTCCTTAAATAACTTTTCCTTACTGTATTGGTAAGCTTCAGTATAAGCCCAGATGAGCATAGCTTGGTCGTATAACATTTTTTCAAAATGTGGAAGAAGCCATTTGCTATCTGTTGAGTATCTATGAAAACCGTATCCTACATGGTCGTAAATTCCACCTTTACTCATTTCCTTTAAGGTTTTTTTAACCATATTAAATGTTTCTTCATCTTTATATATTTTTGAATATCTAGTTAAAAATATAAGATTTTGTGGAGATGGAAATTTTGGTGTTTTTCCAAAACCACCTTTTTCCTTATCAAATCTATCCTTGAAGTATAAAACTGCATTTACAATATCAACTTCATTAATTTCATCATCTGATATTCTGTCTCTAGTAAAATCTTCATAATGTTGAAGTATCTTTTCAGCCCTTTCTAAAATCTTTTTCCTATCGTTTATCCATAAATCCTTAATCTGTTTTATTAAGTCTTTAAGACCTATACGATTATATGAACTTTCCTTTGGTAAATAGGTAGCTATATAGAAAGGCTTTTTATCTGGCGTCATTATTACAGTTAAAGGCCATCCACCATGTCCACGAACCATTAAACATATATTCATATAGAACTGGTCTATATCTGGTCTTTCTTCCCTATCTACTTTTATATTGATAAATGTTTCATTCATAAGTTTAGCAATTTCTTCATCTTCAAAACTTTCCTTTTCCATTACATGACACCAATGACAGGTAGAATAACCTATTGATAGAAATATAGGTTTATCTTCCCCTTTTGCCTTTTTAAACGCCTCATCTCCCCAAGGATACCAATCCACAGGATTATATGCATGTTGTTTTAGATAAGGACTTTTTTCATTGATTAATCTGTTTGGTTTTCTTTTATCCATTACAAACCTTTAATTAAAAATTTTTTCTATAAAGAAACAATAAGGTTGTTGAAGTATCTTTAAAAGTAATAAAATCATAGTTTTACTTTAGCAGTTAAGGGTTAGATATTTAAAGATTAGATTTTTGTTTTTGATGGATTAAAAGACTTAAATTTTGAATTAAAAGAAAAAAAAGAAAAGATTAATCAATCTCACCTGCAGGTGCAGAAGGGGAAGAACTATCTGATATTACTTCAACTATACTTTTCCTACACCTATTAACAATAGGAACTCCATACTCCTCTAATATTTTAACCATTTCCTCACATGTTATAGTTTCCTTGTCCAATAACAGCTCTACAACAGAGACTATCGCATCTTTGTAAGCTTCAACTATTGCCTTTGTTCTCTCGTATGTATCTCTGAGTAATTTATTAACTTCTTCATCTATTTTTTTAGCTGTTTCTTCGCTTATTTCTATACTCTGTTGATTTGCAAACAGTCCATTTCTGGTTAATGGAACATGTATAGGACCTAATTCATCTGTCATTCCCCAAGAAGCTACTATTCTGTAAGCTAGGTCTGTAGCCCTCATCAAATCGTTTTCAGCTCCAGTTGTTATACCGTCCTTACCATAGAATACTTCTTCAGCAGCCCTTCCGCCAAATAACTGATGAAGTCTAGCCATTAAATCTTTTTTAGAGTATATATGTCTGTCTTCTTCCGGTAAGTTAACTGTTACACCTAAAGCCTGTCCCCTTGGTATGATTGATACTTTATGAAGTGGGTCAGCCTCTTTAAACATTAAACTTACTATTGCATGTCCCACCTCGTGATAAGCAATTTTCTCCTTTTCTTTAGGTGTTATAGCCATTCCCTTTCTTTCAAGTCCCATCATAATTCTATCCATAGCTTCTTCAAAATCTTCCATACTTACCTTTTCCTTACCTTTTCTAGCAGCTAATAAAGCGGCTTCGTTAACTACATTTGCTAAATCTGCTCCTGAAAAACCGGGTGTTCCTTTTGCAACAATCATTAAATCAACATCTTTATCTAAAGGGATATTTTTCTTTTTAACGTGGACTTTTAATATTTCGTATCTACCTTTAACATCAGGTTTAGGAACTGCTATCTGTCTGTCAAATCTTCCCGGTCTCAATAAAGCAGGGTCTAAAATATCAGGTCTATTTGTTGCCGCTATAACGATAATACCTTCCCCTGAATCAAATCCGTCCATTTCAACTAATAATTGGTTCAATGTTTGTTCCCTTTCCTCATGTCCTCCACCTAATCCAACTCCACTTCTAGCTCTTCCTACTGCATCTATTTCATCTATGAATACCAAACAAGGTGCGTGTTTTTTGGCAGTTTCAAATAAGTCTCTAACCCTTGCGGCTCCAACTCCTACAAACATTTCTACAAAATCTGAACCTGATATTGATATAAATGGAACACTAGCCTCACCTGCTATAGCCTTTGCAAGTAAAGTTTTACCAACTCCCGGGTCTCCGTATAGAAGAATACCTTTAGGTGCTCTACCACCTAACTTTTTAAACTTATCAGGATTTTTTAAATAATCTATTAATTCTTTTACTTCTTCTTTTACCTCGTCCATACCTGCAACATCGCTAAGTTTAACGTTTGGCTTTTCCTCTAGATAGACTTTAGCCTTACTCTTTGCAAAAGAAAAAGCCCTATTTGCTCCACCTGACATCTGCCTCATTAAGAAAATCCATAAACCTATAAATAGGATTATAGGCAACCATGATATTAAGACAGTTGTTAACCAGCCATTGTTTTCTTCAGGTTTTATATCTACCTTTACGTCATTTTCAGTAAGTATGTCGTATAACTTTCCGTAATTTTCAGGTGCAGTTGTTTCAATAGTTTTGTTGTCTTTAGTCTTAGCAATAATATTATTACCGTCTATTTTAACCTCTTTAATATCTCCCTCTTGAACTTCTTTTATAAACTCTGTGAATGGAACAATATTTCTTCCCTTCCTTTCAAAATTTCCCAACAGATTAAACATTAAAAGCATCAAAGCTCCAATAAGAACCCAAATAAATATATTTCTATTTATGGACATTACATTACACCTCCTTTATTCTCTATAATCTCAAAACAAACAACATTTAAACTTTCAGAAGGTTTTATTAAATAATAATTTGAACGTTTATAACCGACTATCCACAATATTTTATTTTTATACTCCAGTAATGGTATTAAATCTCTCATATTCCTATCTATCTTTAAGTCTATAAAAACATCCTTTAACTTTTTTTCAGTTTTATGTCCAAAAGGTAAAAATCTGTCTCCCTTTTTCCTATTCCTAACAGTAAAGGTATTATCACCACTATCTATATCAAAACAAACAAGTTTTTTTTCATCTCTAAGATTTAAATCTTTTACACTATCCGTCCTAAATGATTTCAAAGTTATACCAGCCTCTTTTATATATATCTCTTCACCTACTTTTAATCTATAGGAATAACTAACCTTTTTTACAGTATCAATTTTTGATATATAAATTTTAAAGTAAGTTTTAATTAACTTAAAGTTTTTGCTTAAACTAATTTCTTTGTAGCCATCACTATCTATTAATTTTAAAATAGTCTCCAGTTGTTTATAACTTAATTTATGACCTATTTTAAAATATACCCAATCTTCTAAAATTCTATACTGTAAAGCTTTATGTAAAGCTTTAAAAAATCTTAAATCTATCTCTTTTAAATTTTTCGTATCTAATTTTAAACGGTCTTTATAATTATTAATAAATTCTTCATCCAGATTTAAAAAGTAAGATAAAGTTTTTAACGAGTTTTCCAGATTTGGATTTATCTCCTTTAACAATTTTAAAATATCATGTCTTACCTTATTTCTTAGGTATTTTTTATCAAAATTTGTTTTGTCTAAATGATATGCCAATCCTTTTTCTTTAGCGTATTCCTCAATCTCTTCCTTTTTCAAATAGTACAAAGGTCTTATTATTCTATTATCCTTAGGTTTAAATCCTTTTATACCTTTTTTATTACCTTGAATAAACCATAATATCATTGTTTCTGCTAAATCTGTTAAATGATGCCCTGTAGCCAGTTTATTTATTCTATATTCTTCCATTAACTCGTAAAAAAATTTATACCTTTCCTCTCTACCTATTTGTTCAACAGACTTTTTTAATCTCTTAGCTAACTCCTTAATATTAATCTTTTTTGTGAAGATTTGAAGATTTTCCCTTTTTGCAAAATCTAAACAGAACTTTTCATTTTCAAAAGCTTCTTCTCCACGTATAAGATGGTTTAGATGGGCTAGGTAAATATGCTTTATTCCAAGATAATTTTTAAATTTTTTTAAAAGATAAGTTAATACAACACTGTCAACACCACCTGAAAAAGCAACTAAGATTTTATCTCCATACTCTATAAGTTTATAGTCTGAAATAGCCTTTAAGAACTTTTTTTCTACCAATTGTTAAAGTTTGATAATGTTTAAGATAGTGGCGGTGGCAGGACTCGAACCTGCGACCCCGTGGATATGAGCCACGTGCTCTAACCAGCTGAGCTACACCGCCGTATATATATTTATTTAGCTTCAGCTAGAGATTTTTTCAATTGGTTAACTTGATTGTAAATTCTTGATACTCTTCTTCTAGCTTCGTTTTTATGAATAGCACCTTTTGCTGCAGCTCTGTATGCTAATTTTTGAGCTAAAGGCAACAATTTTTCTGCAGTTTCTAAATCTTTTTTCTTTATAGCTTCTTTTATTTTCTTTATAGCAGTTTTCATTCTAGAGATATGGTATCTGTTTATCTCTCTTCTCTTTTTAGCCTGTCTAACCCTCTTTCTAGCTGATTTAGTATGAGCCATCCAATCACCTCTATCTTGTTTAAATTCGGTTAATAAGTATATAAAAAAGTTATTTAGATTTCAAGCAAAATATAGCTTACGGTATGTTATTATCATTTTTCCTGTTATACAGATTTATAAAATATTTAGTAATTATTAACTTTATTAGGTGTATTTAAATGAAAAAAAAGATATTAATTTTTCTCTCTATCATTTTTGTTTTAGTTATAGCTATTCTTCTATTTAAAAAATTTTCACATAAAGAACAAAAAATTAAAGTATTAGAAAGTGTAAAGGTTAAAAGAGGTGATATTAAAGATGTTATAGATGCTACTGCTATAGTAAAAACTCAGGTTAACGCTTATGTAAAAGTAGGTGCAAGGGCTACAGGAGAAATTCAAGAGATGAATGTTGATATTGGAGATTATGTAAAAAAAGGTGAGTTAATTGCAGTTATAGACCAGAGAGAGTTGAAGAAAGAAGTAGATAGATTAAAGGCAGAACTGAAAAAATCTGAAGCTAACTTACAGGAAATAGAAAAGGTTTATCCTTTAAAAATAAAAGAAGCTGAGGAAAATTTAAAAAAGGCAAAGGCTAACTATGATTATGCAGTTTGGAATTTTAACAGAGAGAAAGAGCTTTTAAAGAAAGGTTTCACAACTAAGAAAGATTACGAAAAGGCAGAAATGGATATGAAAACTGCAAAAGCAAATCTTGACTACGCAGAAGCTAGTTTAAGGAGATTAAAAAAAGAGTACAAAGTAAAGTTAAAAGAAGCTAAAAGTAGTTTAAATTCTATTAAGGAAAATTTAGAAAAAGCAAAAATCCGCTTATCTTACACAGAGATTTACTCTCCAATAGATGGTGTTGTATCAAAAATAACTGCTAGAAAAGGAGAAACTGTTGTTGCAGGTTTACAGGTTGCCAATCTGATAACAATACTTAATCCTAAAAAATTAGAGGTAAGGATATACGTAGATGAAACAGATATAGGAAAGGTTAAAGAAGGTCAAAAGGTGATATATTATGTTGATGCTTATCCAAATAAAAGATTTGAAGGTGTAATATCAAAAATATATCCTGAACCAATTGTAAAGGAAAATATTGTTTACTATATGGCAATAGTAAAAGTAAAACCTGAGTATGCTAAATTTTTAAGACCTGAGATGACAGTTTACACAAAGATAATTACAGGCGTGAAACATAATGTTTTGTTAATACCTAACTCTGCTTTAAAGTTTGAAAAGGGAAAACAGTATGTTTATAAAGTAGTTAATGGAAAGGTTGTTAAAACTTATATAAAAACAGGAGTTATGGGAGAGAATTATACAGAAATAATTGAAGGTTTAAAGGAAGGTGATATTGTAGCAACAAAACTTATAATTCCTTTTAAAACAAAACCGGCAGTTCATTAATTATGTTAATTTTTAAATAAAAAAGTTAAGGAGAGGAATAATTATGGAGTTTAAAGTTAAGTATAGAGGAAAAGATATTGTTGTAAGTATAGACAAAGATAAAGTTTTAGCTATAGATTTATTAAAAAGTCTAGATTTATCTCCAGAGTTTGCATTTGTTGTTAAAAATGGTGAGATTGTTCCTGAAACTGAAGAAATAAAACCTGATGACAATATAAAGGTTGTAAACGCAATATCAGGAGGTTAGTCAATAAATTAATGGAGAAATGAATATGCTTGAAATAATGGTAATTCTTTCCCTTGTTTTTTATCTAATATCTTCTATAGTTTTGTGGATTTATCTTTTTAATAAAAAAAATATTTTAAAAAAGATAGGTTTTTCTATACTTGGTTTAGGTTATATATCCCAGTTAGTATACATAGGAATTAGAGATATAAAAGAAAAAACTTTTTATATATCTTCTCAAACTGATATACCTTTCTTCTTAGCCTTTATACTTATGACTATTTTTTATCTTTTTGTTGTTTTGTATAAAGAAAAAATTAAAGAGTTAAGTTCCTTTGTATCAACAATAAACAGTATATTAGTAGCTTTAACATTACCTTACGTACATTACACAGAAAAGATTTACCTTAAAAATATATGGTTTCATATGCATATAATATTTGCTACACTGTCTTTAGCTTTAATCGTGTTTTCAGCAATATTGGGTGTAGTTTATCTATTCCTAGAGAGAGATTTAAAGAGAAAAAATTTAAACTCATTCTTTATTTCTAAACTTTCAATATCTATAACAACTATACAGAGTTTATTGAATAAATTAAATATTTTGATTTTTATATCTTTAACAATATCTTTAATATCTTCTTCCATTTGGGCAAGTGTGTATAGAAAGCTTATTTTTCTGTATGAACCAAAAGAAATAGGATTAATTTTTCTTTTAGTATACTATGGAATATTAGTTCATTTGGGCTTATTTTTACCTCAACGAAAAAGTTTACAGATAAAAGGTCTCATACTTGGTAGTATTATAGCCCTAACATTATTTATATTAACGAAGCATTAGATTTTAAGATTTATCTTATAATAATCTTAATAATTAATAAAATAAGAAAGGAGGTAATGTTTTTATGGAAAAATACTCTGTAATAATAATCGGTGGTGGTCCTGCAGGTTTAACTACTGCGTTAACTTTAGCATCTGCAAATGGTAAGTTTCCTTTTGTGGAAGGTAAAAAGTATCTGGTAATTTATGGAGAGTATTCAGATTTAGATAAAGCCTTATTAAAAAATGTGCCCGGTATACCTGTGGGTACTTTAGGAAAAGATTTATTAAATAGTATCAGAGAACAGGTAAAAGCTTATCCAAATGTTAAGTTAGTTAAAGGAAATGTTATTAAAGCTAAAGGAGAAAAAGGTAATTTCAAAGTTTATCTAGAGGACGGTACTGTATTTGAAGGAGAGAATTTAGTTTTAGCTACAGGCTTTCACAAATTTAATATAGAAGGTTTAAATGTTGAAGTTGTGGAGCATCACAACTCACCTAGACCTAACAAAGTTATGCTTAAACATAACAACAATAAAGTCAGAGATGGTTTATTTGTAGCAGGATTGTTGGCAGGAGAACCAACTATGTTTGCATCTGCTTCAGGTTCTGGGGCAAAAGTTGCCTGTGATATTTTGTCAGAATGGGCTGGAAAAACTGTTGTAGTTCATGATGTACCTGACGAAGGCTAATTAAAATCATAGCCAAATCTAAATCCTTAGTTAAATATTTAGTAATAAAAACGATATTTGGAGGAAAAAATGGCTGAAGAAAATAAAGTAAGTATAGATAGAAAAAAAGTAGAAGAAGTTTTAGAACAAATAAGACCTATGTTAAGATTTGACGGTGGAGATGTAGAGTTAGTAGATATAGGGGAAGACGGTACAGTTTACGTTAGACTTATGGGAACATGCCATGGATGTGCTATGTCATTATATACGTTGAAAGGTGGAATTGAGATGAAATTAAAAGAAGCTATACCTGAAGTAAAAGAGGTCGTAGCTGTTAATCTAGAACAACAACCTTGGGGAATGTAAATCTTTCCTCTTTCTTTTCTTTCTTTAAAGTATTTATTCAGAATCTTTTTATATAAAGGACAATTTATAAATGGATTTTGATTTTTTAAATTTCAAAAAACCCAATATAAAAAAACCTAAAGTAAAATCCCCTTTATCTCCTGAGGTTACAAAACTCAAAGTAATCCTAAGGAAACTTAACCTTTCTACTGTATGCGAGGAGGCATTGTGTCCAAATATTGGAGAGTGTTTCTCAAGGGGAACAGCTACTTTTATGATTATGGGGGATATATGCACGCGTAGATGTTCTTACTGTAATGTGGCAACAGGAAAACCACAAAAATTAGATGAAAAAGAGCCCGAAAATATAGCTTTAGCAGTAAAAAAGTTAAAGCTTAAATATGTTGTTATCACTTCAGTTAACAGGGATGATTTAGAAGACGGGGGAGCTTCCCATTTTAGAGATGTTATAAATAAAGTAAGAGAGATAAATCCTAATGTAAAAATAGAAGTTTTAATTCCAGATTTTAAATTTAATTGGGAATATTTAAAAATTGTTGTTGATGCAAAACCTGATGTTATAAATCACAATATAGAAACTGTTCCATCATTATATAAAAAAATTAGACATTTGGGAGATTATGAAAAATCTTTAATTCTTTTAAAGAAAGTTAAACAGTTTGATAGTAATATTTTAACTAAGTCAGGTTTAATGGTAGGATTAGGAGAAAATAAAGAAGAAGTTATTGAAGTGATGAAAGATTTAAGAGATGTTAAATGTGATATTATTACGATAGGTCAGTACTTACAACCGTCTATAAATCATAGACCGGTAAGTAAATTTTACTCTGTAGAGGAGTTTAAAGAATTTGAAAATATTGGTTATTCTCTAGGTTTTAAATCTGTCTACTCAGGTCAGTTGGTAAGAAGTTCTTACAACGCAAATGAAGTTTTTAACAGCATAAAATTTTAAAATTTTTCAATTATTAGTGTATAATCCTAAAAAAATTTTTAATAGGCAGCATAATGGATAAAATTAGGGAGAGATTAGGTTTACCAAATTTACCTGATATATATGTCCAAAGTGATTTAAATCTATTACTTAGGAGAGCTAAAGAAAATAGAACTGTAGGTATTGAAGAGTATATAAATACAGGTGGATACTCAGCGTTAGAAAAAGCTTTGAAAAGGATGACACCTGAGGATATATTGGTTCTTGTTGAAGAAAGTACTTTAAGAGGAAGGGGAGGAGCAGGATTTCCAACAGGTAAAAAATGGAGATTTATTATAAACAATCCTAAACCTAGATATTTAATCTGTAATGCAGATGAAAGCGAACCGGGAACATTTAAAGACAGGATA
>QNZF01000021.1 GCA_003978485.1 Persephonella sp. | reverse complement strand
TTATAAGTTAATAATTTAAATATTAATTTTGACTAGTATAGTTAAATAAATTTTAAGGTTTAATTAACTGTTAATTTAATGGAGAAATATTTTTCAAACTAACTAAAAGAGATTGATTGAATTTTATTTCCGAATTAGAGTTAATTAACTATTGAATAAATATATATTTCAAAATAAAAATAAATAGATGTTTATTTAATGTCATTGCTACTAGCAACTCATATTTCAAATTAGCATTTCAAATTCGTTCTGATATTACATAAAGCTTATAAATGTGGGCTATAAACCTGTTTATATATCACGTGATAAAATATTTACAACAAAGTTTAGAGAGGTTAACGAAGATAATGGAAGAAAATAAAGTTAAAAATTTGTCTAGCGGTAGAATGGCTATTACTTACAGTGCTGAAGCTATAGATGTTGTGGAGGGTCTTGACCACGTTAGAGCAAGACCTGCTATGTATATAGGTGATATATCGGAAAAGGGTTTACACCATTTAGTTTGGGAGCTTATTGATAATGCAGTTGATGAGGCTATGGCAGGTTATGCTCAAAATATAACTGTAATACTACATGAAGACGGCTCAATCACTGTTGAGGATGACGGTAGAGGAATACCTGTTGATATACATCCTAAGACAGGATTACCTGCTGTTCAGATGGTATTTACAAAACTAGGGGCAGGTGGAAAGTTCTCTAAAAAGGCTTATCAATACTCAGGTGGACTTCACGGTGTAGGTGCTTCTGTTGTTAACGCACTATCTAAATGGTTAGTAGTTGAAGTTTACAGAGATGGAAAGGTTTACAGACAGGAGTATGAATATGGAAAACCTAAAACAGAATTAAAAGTTATAGGAAACACCCATAAGAGAGGAACAAAAGTTAGATTTATGCCTGATGACAGTATATTTGAAACCGTAAAATTTAAATTTGATATTATAGCTAAAAGATGTAGAGAATTAGCCTTTCTACTACCGGGAGTTAGATTTGTTGTTGAAGACGAAAGAACAGGAATAAAAGAAGAGTATTTATATAAAGAAGGAATTAAAGATTTTGTTAAAGTTTTAAATCAGGCGAAAGAACCTTTATTTGATGAGGTTATTTATATAAATGATGGTCAAAATAAAATATTAGTTGAAGTAGCTTTCCAGTATACGAAAAGTTATAATGAAGTTATTGAAAGTTTTGTTAATAATGTAAAAACTGTTGATGGTGGAACACATGTAAGCGGTTTCAGGTCTGCTTTAACGAAGGCTATTAATAAAACTGCTTCGGGGATGAGATTACCAAAAGAGTTAAAAGGTGGAATAAAAGGTGAAGACCTAAGGGAAGGATTAACTGCCGTAATCTCTGTAAAAGTTCCTGAACCACAGTTTGAAGGACAAACAAAATCTAAATTAGGTAATCAGGAAGTAAAAAAGGTTGTTGAGAATGTAGTTTACGATTACTTAATAAAATATTTTGAGAAAAATAAAAATATTGCTATGAAAATTATAGAAAAAGCTGTTGAAAGTGCTATAGCAAGGGAAGCGGCTAAAAAAGCTAAAGAAGTATCAAGGAGAAAATCATTTTTAGAGGATAGTAGTTTACCGGGCAAATTGGCAGATTGTTCAGAAACAGACCCTACAGTATGCGAGTTATTTATAGTTGAGGGGGAAAGTGCAGGTGGTTCCGCTAAGCAAGGAAGAGATAGAAGAACACAGGCAATATTACCACTAAAAGGTAAAATTATAAATGTAGAAAAAACTAGAATTGATAAGATTTTATCTAACGATGAGATAAGGTCTATTATAAATGCAATAGGAACAGGTATAGGTTTACCAATTCAGGAAGATAACGAAGGATTTGATTTATCAAAACTTAGATACCATAAAATAATACTTATGACAGACGCAGACGTTGATGGTTCACACATAATAACGCTTTTATTAACCCTGTTTTACAGATATTTCCCACAATTAATAAAAAATGGATACCTTTACATTGCCCAACCACCTTTATATAAAATAAAAAAAGGAAAGAAAAATATATACGTTAAAGATGATAACGAATTAAACAAATATATATTAAGTTTTACAGTAGAGGAAATTAACCTTCCTGAGTTAGATTTATCTAAAGAAGATATTAAAAAATTAATAAATATGGCAAAAGAGTATGTAGAATTAAATAATACCGTATCTAAAAGAATTAATTCTGAAATACTTAACTTCCTTATAGAGAATAATATTAATGAAGATGTTCTGTTAGATGAGGAAAAAACAAAAGAATTAGTTAATAATCTAAAGGGCAGATTTAAAGATTTTAATATTAGATATGAAATAGATGAAAATGAAGGTAGTTTTAAAATTGTTATAGAAAAGGAAGGTAAACTTAGAAAAGAAAGTTATCATATAGATTTAGACTTTTTATCATCTTACGGATATATCAAGCTTTTAGAATTGAAGGATAAAATCTTAAATAAGATTAAAAAACTACCTTTAAAGGTTAAGTATAAAAATGAATTAATCTATATTCACAAAATAGAAGATATATTTAACCAATTGTTTGAACTAGGAAAGAGAGGTATAGAGATACAGAGATACAAAGGTTTAGGTGAGATGAACCCTGAGCAATTATGGGAAACCACTATGAACCCTAAAACTAGAAGACTTATTCAGATAACTTTAGAAGATGCGGCTTTAGCAGACGAAATATTTACAATACTTATGGGAGAAAAGGTTGAGCCACGAAAAGAGTTTATTATGAAGTATGCAAGGGAAGTTAGAAATCTAGATGTTTAATTGGCTTGATTAAAGTTTTTAATTTAAATTAATTAATGTTTTAAATAATAAAGTTATTAACTGGACGGATGGAGATAAAATTAGGAAATAAAAAATTAATTTTAAAAATTGGGGATATTACAGAAGAAAATACAGACGCAATAGTCAATGCCGCCAATCCTACCCTTTTAGGTGGTGGCGGTGTTGACGGAGCTATACATAGGAAAGGTGGTTCAAAGATATTGGAAGAATGTAAAAAGATAAGGAAAGAGCAGTATCCTGACGGATTGCCATTTGGTGAAGCTGTTATAACAACAGGTGGTAATTTAAAAGCTAGATATGTTATACACACTGTAGGTCCAATATGTGATAGGGGAGTTTTAGACACTGAAAAGACTAAACTGTTATCAAATGCTTATAAAAATAGTTTACTCCTAGCAGACAGACTTCATCTAAAATCTGTAGCCTTTCCTTCCATAAGCACAGGAGCATATAGATGCCCTTTAGATGATGCTTCAAAAGTTGCATTAAAAACGATTTTAGACTTATTACCTAAATTAAAAAATGTGGAAACGGTTATTTTTACTTTATTTACAAAGGATATTTACAACGTATACTCAAAAAACTTAAAAGAATTGATAAAAGATAGATAGAATATGGGCTTTGTAGATATTTTAATAATCTTTATAATTGCTTCAATTATCGGTAGTTATGCTTTTATAAGATACCAAGAGGAAAAAAGAAAGGAAAAAGAAAATTTAGTACCTACTTTACAAAATTATAGGGAAAAGTATTTAAAAGAGAAAGAAATGTACAAAGAAAAAGCAGAAAAACTGAAAAAACAGATGGAGGAGGCACAAAGGGAGTTTGAAAATATTTTAAAAAATATAAAAAAGTATAAATGGACAGAAGAAGAAAAAGAATATTTAAGAAATATGAAAGGAACAGAGTTTGAAAGAACTTTTACCGTTATGTTTGAGCTTTTAGGCTTTAAAGTTTACGAACCGCCTGTCTATAAAGACAAAAATATAGATATTATTTTAGAGTTAGATAATAAGGAAAAGATTTGCGTGGATTTTTTAGACTATACCCAAAGAAAAAAACTGAATGAAAAGTATATAAAAACATTACTGGAAGGAAAAAATAAATATAACTGTAAATCTGTATGGCTTATAACCAATAGATTTTTAGACGATAAAATTGAAGAAGAAATTTATAAATCAGATATTAATCTATTTGAATTTAATCAAATAGTTAGGTTCTTCCCATCTTACAGATTAGTTGATGAGTATGACGAAAACAGAACTAAATTTCATAACTTTGAGATATTACATAAAGAAACTGAGGACGAGGTTATCAGAAGGGAAACTTGGATAAAGGAGATTGAGGAAAAATTGGAAGAAATAAAAAGGAAAAATCAAAAGTTTAATTAATTGTATAGATTAGTCGTTTAAGCGTGCCCGGAGGGACTCGAACCCCCAACCCCGTGATCCGTAGTCACGTGCTCTATCCAATTGAGCTACGGGCACAAATCAATTTATTTTAATCGTTAGAAAGGGCTAATAATTTTTTCTCCTGTTCCTCTGCAATTAATCTATCTATTATCTCGTCTAAATCACCGTCAAGAATTTCCTGAAGACGATGTGAGGTATAACCTATTCTATGGTCTGTAACCCGTGTCTGTGGAAAGTTATAAGTTCTTATTTTTTCACTTCTATCACCTGTACCTACCTGTGCCCTTCTTTCCTTCTCTATTTTTTCCCTTTCTAATCTATCGTAATAATCTTTTAGTCTAGCCCTTAAGATTTGCATTGCTTTAGCCCTATTCTGTAGCTGAGACCTTTCATCTTGACAACTTACAACTATACCTGTAGGTATATGGGTTATTCTAACTGCACTGTCTGTTGTATTTACGTGTTGTCCACCTGCCCCTGATGCTCTGAATGTTTCAACTTTTATATCTTCAGGTTTTATTTCTATATCTACTTCTTCCGCCTCAGGTAATACTGCAACGGTTACCGTTGATGTATGAATTCTCCCTGAACTTTCCGTTTCAGGAACTCTCTGAACTCTGTGAACACCACTTTCAAACTTTAGTCTGGAGTATGCACCACTTCCTTTGATTAACGCTATAACCTCTTTAATTCCTCCTCTATCTGTAGGGTGAATACTTAATATCTCTGTTTTCCAACCTTTCTTCTCTGCATATCTTTGATACATTCTAAATATCTCTCCTGCAAACAGAGCCGCTTCTTCACCACCTGCTCCCTGTCTAATCTCCAATATTACGTTTTTCTCATCGTTAGGGTCTTTAGGTAAAAGTTCCAACTGTATTTCTTTCTCTAAACTTTCCTTTTTCTTCTTAAGCTCTTCTAACTCTTCCTCTGCCAAAATTTTTATTTCTTCATCCTGAGAGTTTAAAAGGGTTTTTGTTTCTGAAATATCTTTAAGGATATTTTTATAATCATTATACAGTTTAACTAACTTTTCTGTTTCCTTATGCTCTTTAGCTATTTTCTGTAGTTTTTTCTGGTCTTTTAATACCTCTGGGTCAGATAAGGATTTTTCTAATGCTTTTAACTTATCCTCTAACTTATCAAGTTTTTTTAACAGATGTTCGTTTAACATTATTGCTCTGCTTGTTTATTTATTTCTCCTTTTACCTCTAGAAAGAAAGGTTTAGTTTTTAATTTACCTGTATAGAAAGGATGGCACTCATTACATACTTCTAAATATACAGTTCCCCCTTTTGTAGATAAAAGCTCAAATTTGTTTCCACAACCACAAACAAAAGTGGTAAGTTTTAACTCTGGATGTATTCCTTTTTTCAATTTTAAAACCTCCCAAATATTAATAAAAAAGATTTTTAGTGTAAAGCAAATCTATATTTTAATTTATATAAATATTCCTTTCAAGAGTTAAAAATTAACTAAATTATTCTAGATGTTAAATAAAAGTTTACTTAATATTAAAATTATTTTATCTGGTTTATAAAACAATTTTAAGAGGTTGTTATGATTTTAAAAAGGTTAAGATTAATAAATTTCTTATCACATACAGATACAGAAATAAATTTTTCTGATAAGGGAATTATTGCATTTATAGGAGAAAATGGAGCAGGAAAAACTTCAATTATAGAGGGAATAACTTACGCTTTGATAGGACAGTCTTCAAAGGGAAAGGCAGATAAGCTGGTGCAATGGGGTAAAAATTTTGCAAAGGTGGAGTTAGAGTTTAGGAAAGGAAATACAGATTATAAGGTGGAAAGGGAGATAAATCTAAGGGGACAAAAGGCTAACACTTTAGCAACTGTTTATAAAAAGGAGAAAGGAGACTACAGGCTTTATTATCAGAAAAATGTAAATAAAGAACTACCAAAGATTACAGGTTTAACTAGAAGAACATTTTTTTATACAACTTTAATAAGACAGGGAGATATAGAAGGTTTAATAAATCTATCCTCATCTAAAAGAGCGGAAGTTTTTGAGGAGTTATTAGATTTAAAACTTTATCAACTTATAGTTGAAAAGGTCGCAGATTACAGAAAACTTTACGAAAGAGATGTTAATAATCTCATCGCTTCAATAGATGTTGACGAAGGAGAGTTGAAAAGTCGTATAGATAAATTAGAAAGGGAACTTTTTAATCAAAAAAAAGATTTGGAAAAGAAAGAAAATGAGAGAAATGAAATAGATGAAAGATTAAAGAATTTGAAAAATTTATTAAAAACTAAAGAGTTAGAAAGGGAAAAGATTTTAAATACAGAGAAAACAATATCTAACAAACAGGTTGAGATAAAAAATTTAAAGGAAAGATTGGAGGAGATTGAAAAAAGAATAAAGGATATTGAAGGATTAAAGGAAAAACTTAAAGTTTTAGAGCCTTCTTTGGAAAAATTAGAAATTAATAGGAAACTTAAGGAAAAATTTAATAAAAGGGAACATTTAATTAAAGATTTAAAACAGCTTGAAGAAAAATTAATTGAGCTGAATAAATATAAAGATTTTGTAGAAAAGTATAAAGATGTTTATATTGAGTATTTAGAAAAAGAAAAAAGAAGAGAAGAGATTAACAGTAAGGTTGTTGAAATTTCAAAATTAGAGGGAAAATCGGAAAATATTAATAGGGAAATTGAAAGTTTAAAAAATAAAAGAAGTAATTTATATAAACAGGCTTTAGAGATTGTTCAAGAGTTATTAAAGTATAAGCAGATTTATAAACCTTTGGAGCTAAATCCAACTTTAATAAATCAGTATATTTCTAATAATGAAGAAGATATTAAAAGGCTAGAAGATGAGTTAAAAACTATTTCTTCCAAAAAGGAAGTTTTAAGAAGGGAAGGGGCAAATCTAAAAAAACAGATAGAAAAGATAGAAAAATTGGAAGGTAAATGTCCAACCTGCTTAAGACCTTTAGAAGAACATTCTAAAGAGGAGATTTTAGAAGAATTAAATAGGGAGATAGAGAAGAAAAGGGAAGAATGGAGAGAGTTAGATAAGAAAGAAAAAGAATTAAATAAAAAACTTTCTACGGAAAAGATTATCAAAAAGCTGTTGGAAGATTTTAAAAATATTTACGAAAAGTATAGGGATATTGAAGAAGATATAAAAAATTTACAAGTTGAGCTTTTTAAAGTTAAAAAAGCCTTATCTGAAAGGGAAAAAATTTATAAAGAGCTTGACGAGTTAAAAGATTTTATCCAAAAGAATAAGAATATTTTTATTCAATATAAAAATGCAGAGGAAAGTTTAAAAAAATTTGATGAAAAAAGTTTAAAGGAGAGAATAGAGAATTTAAAAAAAGAAATTGAAGATATTAATTTGGAAATTAAAGATATAAATATTAAAAATTTGGAAGAGGAGATAAAAAAACTTGAGAAGGATAGAGAAGAGTTTATAAAGATTAGAGAAAAAGTTAAAGAAGAGGAAAATTTAAAAAGTGAGATAGAAAAAATAAAGAAGAATTTACAGAATTTAGATAGTTTAGTTAAAGAATTGAGAAACTCAATTTCCAATAAAGAAGAACTGTTAAAAGATATAAAAAATATAAATAGTCAGATTGATGAATTAATGGAAAAACTTAAAGAAATAAATGAAGGGATTACGGATAAAAAAGTTAGCATCAAAGGTTTAGAAAAAGAATTAATTATATTAAAGGATAAGCTTAAGGAGATTGAGGATAAAAAGAAAAAGATAGAAAAATTGAAAATTTATATAGCTAAATCTAAGAAGATAGAGGAAGTTTTAGGAAAGAATGGAATACAAAAAATATTAAGGGACAATTTACTGTTTGAGTTGCCAAAACTTGTTAATGATACATTCTCTAAGTTTGGTTTTCCTTTTGAGCAGATAAAGTTTTCTGAAAATTTTGATATATATCTTTTAGCACCTACTAAAGAGAGAAGGGATAGATTAGTTGATGTTTCATCTATCAGTGGTGGTCAAAGGGTTGCTTTAGGTCTTGCGTTAAGGTTGTCTTTAGCTAAATTTTTGTCTTCCAAATCGTCTTTTTTAATACTTGATGAGCCTACAATCCATTTAGACGAACAGAGAAAAAATGAGTTGGTTAATTTACTTATAAAACTTAAAAATGATGGATTTATAAGACAGTTAATAATAGTTAGTCATGACACTGAGATAGAAGATACTGCAGACAGTATTTATTATATAAACAGAGGTGCAGTTAAGGAAGTAGGATAGGTTTTTAGTCTTTTATTTTTATTATATTTTTATATATCGTAGAAGGGGAACGGTATGAAAAGTTCAAATGAATATTTAGCTTTACTTATTTGAGTTTAATATAAATATTTTCTATGAAACTGAATATCCAATTATGAAAAAAGTATTAAACTTTAGTATGTTATTAAAAATCTTTTCTTCTAGTTTTTTACAGAAAAAATAAAATTTCAGATTAAACTGGTTAAGTTAGGCTATAAATAGATTAAACAAAAATATTAAATAGAGCTTAAGTATAGTTAAGCCAATTTTTATTTTATAATTTTTAAAATTAAAATTACGATAGAGGGAAAAACAAATTGAAATATAAAATAACTAAAAGATTTAAGTTTGAAGCGGGACATAGAGTTTGGAAACAGAATTTGCTATCAGGGAAAGGTTCTAAGCTATTAGGTAAAGAAATACCACCCAACCCTTGCCTAAATATACATGGTCATAGTTATAAAGTTGAGGTTGTTGTAGGTTCAGACAAATTAAACGAACAAGAAATGGTTATAGACTTCTATCATATAAAATCAGCATTAAAAGATTTAATTGATAATCAGATGGATCATTCATTCATAATAGATAAAAATGACCCTTTATATCCCAAATTTAAAGAAAATTTTGGATTTTTAAAGCTATTTGAAGTTGATTTCTGCCCTACAGCTGAAGCATTAGCTAAGTTTATTTATGAATTTTTAGAAAATAAACTAAAGGAAGCAGATTTGTTAAATGATATAAAAGTTGTAAAAGTGGTTGTTTGGGAAACGGAAACAGGAAAAGCTGAGTATGGTATAGAGTAAACTTCCAATTTTTTTTGTTTTATCAGGATTAATCCTTCTGATATTATTAATAATAAATTGATTTTTGAGGTTGTCTGTATGCCAAAGAGGACAGATATACATAGAATACTATTAATAGGGTCAGGACCTATAATAATTGGTCAGGCAGCAGAGTTTGATTACTCAGGGACACAGGGAGCAAAAGCTTTAAAAGAGGAAGGTTATGAGGTAATTTTAGTTAATTCAAACCCTGCAACTATAATGACAGATCCAAATATTGCTGATAAAACCTATATTGAGCCTTTAATCACTCCAGTTATTGAAAAGATTATAGAAAAGGAAAGACCTGATGCTTTATTACCAACTTTAGGAGGGCAGACAGCCCTTAACCTTGCTATAGATTTGTATGAAAGGGGAGTTTTAGACAAATACGGCATAAAAATGATTGGAGCAAATTATGAGGCTATAAAGAAGGCTGAAGACAGAGATTTATTCAAACAAGCTATGGAAAAGATAGGATTGAAAATGCCAAAAAGCAAGGTGGTTCACTCCCTATCTGAGGCTGAAGAAGTAATTGATTGGATAGGTTTTCCAGTAATCATAAGACCTTCATTTACACTTGGAGGAACTGGAGGTTCTATAGCATACAATAAAGACGAGTTCTTCATAAAAGTAAAAGCAGGTTTAGACGCTTCCCCAGTTAACGAAGTTCTTCTAGAACAATCAGTTTTAGGATGGAAAGAGTTTGAAATGGAAGTTATGAGAGATAAAAATGATAACTGTGTAATAATATGTTCAATTGAAAATCTTGACCCTATGGGAGTTCACACGGGAGACAGTATTACCATTGCACCAGCTATGACATTAACAGATAAGGAATATCAGATGTTAAGAGATTATTCTATTGCAGTTATTAGAGAGATAGGAGTTGAAACGGGAGGTTCAAATGTTCAGTTTTCGCAAAATCCTGAAACAGGGGAGTTTTATGTTATAGAGATGAACCCAAGAGTTTCAAGGTCTTCTGCATTGGCATCTAAAGCAACAGGTTTCCCTATAGCAAAAATTGCGGCAAAATTAGCGATTGGATACACTTTAGATGAATTACCTAACGATATAACTAAGGAAACACCAGCCTCATTTGAACCTACTATAGATTATGTTGTTGTAAAAATACCAAGGTTTGATTTTAGTAAATTTCCAGAGGCAGACAGTACATTAACAACTATGATGAAGTCTGTCGGAGAGGTAATGGCAATAGGTAGAACCTTTAAGGAAAGTTTACAAAAAGCATTAAGAAGTTTAGAACTTGGAAGATATGGATTTTATATAGGTTTAGAGAATGAAGAGGATGAAAAAATTAAATCAAAGATAATTAATCCTAATCCTGATAGGTTATGGTATATAGCTGAGGCATTTAGAAGAGGGTATTCTGTAGATGAGATTTATAAATTAAGTTCTATTGATAAATGGTTTTTACATCAGATAAAAGAAATAATAGATTTTGAAAAGGAATTAAGTAATAAAACTTTAGCTACTATAACTGATGAAGAATTGGAAAAGGCTAAAGAGTGGGGATTTTCAGATAGAGAATTAGCTAGACTGTTAAAAACAACTGAAGAGAGAATTAGAGAAAGAAGAAATAAAGTTTCTTACAAAGTTGTTGATACCTGTGCCGCAGAATTTAGAGCTTACACACCTTACTATTACTCAAGCTATGAAAAACCATTCGGGAAGGTAGAAGAAGACGGAAGTATCGTTTATATCCTGGATACAGAGAATTAAAACCACATTCTTAAGCCAATATAAATATTCGTTTCTTTATCTCTTCTAATTTCATTTTTTATAAAATCTTTTGTATTCCCAAAGTAATAACTGTTAGACAGTTCTATATACGGAGCAAACTCTCTCTTTATCTCGTATAAAAGTCTTAAGCTAACATCAAAACTGTTTAAACCTGAACCAATTGCCATTTTTTCAATGTTTTTAGATGAATACATTGTTGAAAATTTAGGCTGTAAAATTAATCTCTGTGTCAATAAAAGTGAGTATTCCAATTCTAAATCTACTAAAATCTCACCTGTTGATAACAACCTAATATCTAAATCTGTTTCAAACATATACGGAGCTAATCCTTTCAAGCTAAATACTAAATTAACCCTTCCAAAATCATTATTATTTCCATACTTACCGATATAACCTAATCCTATTCTTCCATCCCAAAATGGAGCAATCCATCTACCAAACATAACATCAAATCTTTCAATCTCACCTTCATTATTTCCTAAATCCTGATTTCCTTCAGCTTCTAACCACAATCTGTTGTAATCACCACCGTACCAAGATGTAATCTCGTACATAAGATTTTTTTTATCTTCTATCGTATAGCCTAACCTATCAATGAGAAATAAACCAAACTTATATTTGTGCATAGGTTTTAGAGGATAAAGTTTTTTACAGTTATCCTCTGAAAAAGATAGATTAATTAAACCTAAGATAAAAAAAATAATTATTATCTTTTTCATATCTGTTTACCTCAAAAAAAATTTTAGCAAATCTGTAAAACTCTAAACATTCCTGTTTCCATGTGGTAAAGAATATGACAGTGGAAAGCCCAATTCCCTATAGCATCCATATCAACTTCAACACATAACTTTTCACCGGGCTTAACCAAAACTGTATGTTTCCTCGGATTAAACTTTCCATTTCCATTATCTAAATACATCCATAATCCATGTAAATGCATCGGATGTTCCATCATAGTGTGATTTATAAAAGTAATCCTTACCCTTTCACCATATTTAGCTTTTATCGGTTCTTCAAACTTTGAGGTAAGCTGATTACCATCGTATGTATACATTTTCCAGACATACCTTTCCATATTTCCTACTAAATGGACATCTATTTTTCTGTCATATTTTCTCCTTTTAAATGGAAATAAACTTTTAAGGTCTGCATAGGTTAAAACCTTCCTTTTATTATGGTCTAAGCCTACACCTGCCTCGTTTAATCTACATCTAGGATGTTTATTAACCATAGTAGCTTCAACACCGAAACTATCTGGGATTTTTAAAGGTTCACAATCAGCACATAGATTTTTCATTTTTTTATGTTTATTCATCATATGCATCATATTATGGTGTCCCATACTTCTATCTTGGACTTTTCTCCTTTCTGGAGTGTAAGCAGATACCTTTTCAGAATATGTTAAACTTGCCTTTGCATAACCGCTTCTATCTAAAACCTCAGCAAATATAGGATAGGCTTTTAATTCTGTTGGATTGACTATAACGTCATAAGTTTCAGCTATACCAATTCTAAACTCGTCTACTTCAACAGGTTGTATATACTGTCCATCAGCTTGGATAACTTTCATTTTTAGACCTTCTATTCTTACATCAAATATAGTTGCAGAGGACATATTGATAAATCTCAACCTAATTTTTTCATTTGGTTTAAAGATAAACTTACAATCTTCTTCAGGAGTAAAACCGTTTATAAGGTATGTGTATGTAGCTCCTGTAATATCTAATAAATCTCTAGGGGACATTCTCATTTTAGACCACATAAGTCTTTCGGAGAATGCTTTAGAAAAGCCTTTTTTTCTAATATCATCAAAAAAATTAAAAACTGTTCTCTTTTGATAATTGTAATATCCATCCCATTTCTTTAATTTAGCTAAAACGTCGTAAGGATCTTCAAATGTCCAATCTGAAAGGATAACAACATAATCTCTATCATATTGATAAATTTCTTCCTTCGGTTCTATTACAATAGCTCCGTAAAGTCCTAATTGTTCCTGTAAACCTGTATGACTGTGATACCAGTACGTCCCATACTGTTTAACAGGAAATCTATATCTAAATTTAGTTTTAGGTGGAATACCATCAAAAGTTATACCCGGTACACCATCCATACTATTTGGTAATAAAATTCCGTGCCAGTGTATGGATGTAGGCTCATCCATTTCATTATAAACATCTATTATAACCTCCTTACCTTCTTTCCATCTTAAAAGAGGTGCAGGAAAATTACCATTTACAGTTATAGGTCTACCTTCTTTTATTCCTATAGGTAATTCTTCTCTCCTTATAACCAAATCGTATTTGATTGTATGCTCATCTTCATATCTATCTAAAACTTTTAAACCTCTTGTAGCTCCATATACAGGAATTGTTTTATTTAAAAATGCAAAACTAGAAAGTGTTATAGATGATTTAATAAAATTTCTTCTTGTAATCATTATTTCCACCTGATTTTTATCCAATATAGAGATTTATTTACCAATTATAGGAGGACAGAAATAAATTTTTATGAGTTTGCATACAGTTAAATTTAGGTTAATTTTCGTTTAAAATTAAAAGAAAACTGTTTTAAATTTAAATAAATTTGATATTTAAACTAAATTAAAGTAAATTAAGATTAAGAAAAATTTATAAATTTAGGGAGGTATTAGAAGATGGAGATGACTTACGGAGGAATACCTATAGCAGAGAAAATACTCTTAGTTTTAATGTTAGCTATGTTATTGGTGTTATGGGGTACAATTATGTATAAAATGGGAACAAAGGATAAGTAGGAGAGTACTGTGGAAAATAAAGAAGAACAATTTGATGTAGAATTAAAAGCTTATCCCTTTGCTATAGTTGGTTTTTTTATAACAGATAAAGAACCTCAAAACAGTTTCAGAGAGGAATTATCTGCCGAAGAAATGGAAAAGATACAGGAATTAATAAAAAAGTATATATTTAAAGAAGGTGTTGAAGTTGTTATAGCTCCTTTTGTTGTACCACCAGACCAAGTTAACGATGCATTAAATCAACTTGCCAATCAGGTTTTTAATAACGACTTGGAAGAGGGTAATTAAATATGGTTAAAGTCGTTATATCTGGTGTTTTGGGAAGAATGGGTCGCAAAATAGCAGAATTGGCTTATAATGACAAAGCTATTGAAATAGTGGCAGGATTGGAAAATCCAGACTGTGCCCATTTTCATAATACTATAGGAGAAATACTTAACGTTGAAGATTTAAACGCTCCAATTTTAACAGACCTTTCAGAAGTTTTAGATAAAACAGATGTAATAATAGATTTTGCAAATAATACAGATGCTGTTTTAGGGCATACACGGTTAGCTGCAAGTGATAAAAAGGCTATGGTGATAGGAACTACAGGTTTCAGTGAAAGGGAAATAGAAGAAATAAAGGAATTATCTAAAGATATACCTATAGTTTTAGCCCCAAATATGAGTATAGGTGTAAATTTACTCTTTAAACTTGTTAAAGAAACAGCTAAAGTTTTAAAAGATAAAGGGTTTGATATTGAAGTTATTGAAATGCATCACAGGTTTAAAAAAGATGCTCCGTCAGGAACAGCTGCAAAACTAGTTGATATACTGAAGGAAGAAACAGGAATAAACAATGTTGTTTACGGTAGGGAAGGATTTTATGAGAACGGGAGACCTAATGATGAAATTGCTGTATTTTCGTTAAGAGGTGGAGATGTTGTAGGTGAACATACAGTTATATTTGCAGGTCTCGGAGAAAGGATAGAGTTAACACATAAAGCATCCTCTAGGGATATTTTTGCAAGAGGTGCAATAGAAGCGGCGAAATGGATAAAAGAAAAGCCTGCAGGTCTATACGATATGCAGGACGTTTTAGGATTAAAATAAATTTTATCTTTTTCTTTTAATTTTCTTGTATTGTAAAAAAGTGGTGTTAACAAAAATACTAAAAAATATCTTAAATACAAAAATCCCTCATTCCATAGATTATAATCCATATTTAGATGGTTTAAGAGGATTATCTGTAATACTTGTGGTTTTATTTCACTTTTTTCCAGATATATTTAGTTTTGGATTTGTAGGAGTTGATATATTTTTCTTACTTTCAGGATATTTAATAACAACAATTATTATTAATAAAATAGAAAAAAAGACTTTTTCTTTTAAAGAATTCTATAGAAATAGGGCAAGAAGACTTTTTCCTGCATTAATTGTTGTTTTAGTTTTTGCTTTAATTTTAGGCTTTTTCTTTTTATATCCTTCAGAGTACAAAGATTTAGCTAAACACATTAAAAGTTCAGCTTTATATTATGAAAATTTTAGGCTTATAAATGAAATAAGTTATTGGGATAAGGATGCATTTTTAAAACCTTTATTACATATATGGTCTTTATCCGTAGAAGAACAATTTTATTTATTTTGGCCTATTACCTTAATAATTATATACATTTCTAGATTAAAAAAATTTTTATTTGAAATGATTTTATTCCTGTTTATTTTAACATTTATTATTTCTTTAACTTTAACTTTTAATAATCCAGAAGTTGCATTTTTTCACACATTATCACGGACTTGGGAACTTCTTTATGGTGCTTTACTTGCAGTTGTAGTAAAAAAATACAACTCAATAACTTATGTTCAAAATTTGAAAAAATATATTCCTTTAATATTTGTAATCTCTATAATAATTCTTTTATATAAACAATCAATGTACAATCCAGTAAAAATATTTATAATTTTATCCATAACTTTTGTATGGATATTTATTCTAGTTAGAGAAAGAAAAGATAGTATATTAGGTAATAAGATACTTATATTTTTCGGATTAATATCCTATTCATTATATCTATGGCATTATTTAATTTTAGGTTTTCTACATATATTTGGCTATACAAATATCTTTTTCTTACTATTAGGATTATTT
>QNZF01000049.1 GCA_003978485.1 Persephonella sp. | reverse complement strand
AACCGTTGTCTGTACATAGATTTAAAGGTGGAAAGTGAACTTTAAGATTAAATCTTTTTTCCAAATCTTTAAACTTTTCCCTTAGTCTTCTGTTTGCAGATACTCCACCGGCTACAACGATATTTTTTATATTAAACTCTTCAACTGCCATTAAGCTTTTTTTTACTAAAACATCTGTAGCCGCTTCCTGAAAAGAACAGGCTATATCTTCTTTAGAGTGTATATTTTTATTAACTAGATTTAAAACGGCTGTCTTTAAACCACTGAAAGAAAAGTTATATCTGTTTTTATCTCTATCTTTTAAAAGTGGTCTAGGTAATTTTTCCTTTTCTTCACCTTTATAAGCTAACCTGTCTATAATTGGACCTCCCGGATAGCCTAGCTTCAAAAGTTTAGATACTTTATCGTAAGCCTCACCTACAGCATCATCTAAAGTTCCACCTAAATATACATATTTTTCAAACTCTTTAACTATGTATAACTCTGTATGACCTCCAGACACAACTAAAGCTATAAAAGGATAATCAATCTTTTCAACAAGTTCTATTGAAAAAATATGGGCTTCTATATGATGGACTGGAATTAAAGGTTTATCCAATATCCAGGCTAAACTTTTTGCTACTGCAACTCCTATAACTAAAGAAACTATCAAACCGGGGGCTACGGTAACAGCAATTCCGTCTATATCTTCCAGTTTTATATTTGCATCTTTTAACGCTTTATTTAACACAGGGATGATATTTTTTGTATGCTCCCTTGCCGCCAATTCGGGATAAACACCACCCCACTCACAATGTAAATCAACTTGGGAAGAGACAATATTACTTTTTATCCCTTCCCTCCCATCGTATATGGCTATTCCTGTTTCATCGCATGATGTCTCAATTCCGAGTATTCTCATAATTAACCGCTAGTTAAATAATCTAAAACTTTTATAGCCTCATCTAATTGTGGGTCTTTTACTTTAACTTTATCTTCACCTTTTATTTTTGCGTCCCTTTCCTGTTTTAATCTTTCCATTTCTTCCTCTTTTGATATATGGACGACAATATCAGGAATAATTCCTTTCTTAGCTATCAATCTTCCTGATGGTGTGTAGTAATGGGCAGTAGTTAATTTTAAGCCTGAACCATCCCTTAATGGAATTAAGGTTTGTACAGAAGCTTTTCCGTAAGTTTGGTCTCCAACAATCACTGCTTTATGATTATCCTGTAAAGCTCCAGTTAATATTTCAGATGCACTTGCAGAACCAAAGTTAACTAATACAACAATCTTTTGATTTCTATTTACGATAGGATTATGTCTTGAGTAAAATTTCTCATTCATTCTAAAGTCTCTTCCTTTTGTATAAACAATTAAGTCTCCCTTATCTAAAAACATATCTGCAATATTTACAGCCACAGTTAATAATCCACCTGGATTGTTTCTCAAATCTATGACTATCCCCTTTTTATTTTTAAATTTTTCTAACGCCTTTTTCATCTCTTTGTCCGAGTTTTCTTGGAACTGAGTCAATCTTATATAACCATACTTACCATTTTCCAATTCTTTAGTTTTTACACTTTTTACTTTAATGATAGCTCTGGTTATTTTTACCTTTATTGGTTTATTAACACCTCTTCGTAAAATAGTCAGTGTGATTGTTGTCCCCGGTTTACCTCTCATCTTCTTTACAGCTTCAATTAAGCTCATATTGTCAGTAGGTTCTCCGTTTATTTCAAGTATTATGTCTCCCGGTTTTATTCCAGCTCTCCAAGCAGGTGTGTCCTCTATAGGTGCTACAACTATCAGTTTTCCCCGCTCCATTGTAACTTCCATTCCTAAGCCGCCAAACTCTCCCTTACTTTCAACTGTAAACTCTTTAAACTCTTCAGGCGTGAAAAACATTGAATAAGGGTCTAAAGATTGGAGCATTCCTTTTAAAGAACCGTAAACTAGCTTTTTCCCATCTACAGGTTCTACATAATGTTCTTTCACTATTGCAAAAACTTCAGTGTAAAGCTTAAGATATTTCAAATCTTTATTTATTTCTTTTTTATCCTCTTTTGGAAATAGTCCTATACCAAAACTCACCCCAGCTATAAATATTAAAAATATACCGATGACTAAAGTTAATGTTTTTCTCATTTCCTTCTCCTAACTTTAATTTTTTCTCCCAATTTTAAATCGAACTTTTCTTTAGCATTATCTAAAGGTGTGAACAGTTCATAAAAACCAAAACTCCCTTTTAATATATTTAACTTTCCTTCTTCACCATCTAGGAATGATTTAGCCACTTTATTAATTCTATACCCTTTTATCTCTATATATTCAAAATCTGGCAATTCTTTTATATTCGTTATTCCATTTCCAAATCTATCAAATTTAATAATCTCTCCTATAAGGAAATCTCTGTCATAGTAAGGTGAAGGAATACTTAGCTTTTTAATCTCCTTTAATTCTCTACCTATTTTTTCTATAGGGTAACCTTTAGACAGATAAGCTCCTACAGGTGCAAATATATCTCTGCCATGGAATGTTTCATTGTCCCTTTTTAAAATCAAATCTTTATTTTCTATCTTCACAATCTTTTGTATCTTTTCATTTTGTAATACTAAACTTAAAACTCCATTGTCAGGTGCTACAAAATAGTAATTTTCCGTTTTAACAACTATAGGATTTCTATCTGTCCCAACTCCCGGGTCAATCACAACTATAAAGATAGACCCTTTCGGAAAATATCTGTAGTGTGCGTTAAGTATTAACGCACCTTCTAAAATATCAAAAGGTTTTACATTATGAGATAAATCTACAATATTGGCATTGCTATTTATAGATAGTATAACTCCCTTTAAAACACCACTGAAACCGTCTTCAATTCCAAAATCTGTAAGTAATACAATCGGCGTCATTATTTTATATTTCCAATCTCCTTTATTATTTTAGATTTGTTCTTCTCAATCTCAGAGTTAACAAACTTTATAAATTGGTCTGTTTTATTATACTTCTTATTACAGTATAAAACTGATATTTCCGCAACTATAGCCTGATAACCGTATTTTTTGCCAAACTTTTCCATAAGTTTAGCCATAAGCTTAGTTATATTGTTTGATACTTCAGCCTGATACCTATTTACAGTTAAAACGAAATTTTGATATTTAACCATATCAGATTGAGTTAAATTTTTTTTATTTTTTAAATCGTTTATTCCTAGTTTCTTAGCCAATTTGTCAGTTTTCTGTTTTAACACTGTTTCAGCCAAAGACTTGATTTTACTCTTGTTTACCGTTTCATAAATATTTACATAGTATATTTCTGTAGCATTTGTAAAGGAAATAAAAAATAAAAATAGAATTAAAAATTTAAATTTTTTCATAAAAGCTCTCCTTAAGATTTATTTATACAGTTTAACGAAAAATTTATAATAAACCTTTTCCTTTTCCATTTCTATATACTTTAATACATTTGGTATAAAATCTATTAAATCTGTAGCTTTTACACTTTCTTTATGTTTTTTTTCAGTTGCAAATTCTCCAGCTAATCCATGTATAAATACTCCAGCTTTTACTCCTTCTTTAATGCCCAGTCTATATATAAGAGAGGCTGTTAAACCTGCTAATATATCGCCAGTTCCGGCGGTTGCCATACCTTCAGTTCCTCTAATTGAGTAATAAATCTCTCCATCATCTGTAGCTATTACAGTCCTTGAACCTTTCAATACAACAGTTGATTTTGTTTCTTCTGCAAACTTTTTAGCAACATCTTCCATATTATTAATAATATCCTTACTGTTTAATCCTGTGAGCCTAGCCATCTCACCTATATGTGGTGTTAATACAGTGTTACCTTCTCTCGACCTTAAAATATCTTTAAAATCTGAAATCTGTGATAAGTTGTTTAAACCGTCAGCGTCTATAAGAATAGGTAAGTCTATATTCTCCAAAATATTTTTTACTAAATCTTTCCCATCTTTGTAAACTGACATTCCCATTCCTAAAGCTATAGATGTATATTTACCATTATCAACAACATTTTTAATATCTTTATATGCCTCCTTTGAAAAATAACCGTTTCCAGTATCCTTTACAGGTATACTCATCTCTTCGGTTAGAGATATTTCAAAAATCTGATTTAAAGTTGAAGGTATTACAACAGAGACCAAGCCTGACCCGATAGCAGAAGAAGATTTTGCAGACATAATAACCGCACCAGTTTTACCAACAGAACCACCGATGATTAATGTATGTCCGTAAGTGTATTTATGGCTGTCTCTATACCTGACAGGTAGGGATATATTACTAAAATTAAGTATTTCTCTCTTTATATTTTCTGAATATTTTCTGTCTATGGATATATCAATTACATAAATATCTCCACACTTTAAAGAGGAAGGAAAGAGTATGTGAGCCAATTTAGGATATGCAAATGTGATAGTTAAATCTGCGTTTATATATGTTCCTTCTATATTCCCTACATCTGTTGACAAACCTGACGGTATATCAATTGCTACTATAGATTTTCCATAATTATTTATTAATTTTATAGCGTTTTCTCTATAACCTTTTACAGGTGGTTTAAAACCTGTTCCAAATATTGCATCAATTATTACTTCAGCATCTTTTAAACCTTCTTCTAACAGATTTAAATTTTCATCGTTTATGAAAACAGGATTTATACCTATATTTCTTAAAACTTTTAGATTTGCTTTATTATCATCTGATAACCTATCCTCAGATTTAGAAAGTATAAAAACCTTTACATCTTTACCGTAAAGTTTTAAATATCGGGCAACAACTAAACCGTCTCCACCGTTATTACCACTACCTGCCACAACAACAAAAATTTTTTTATCTCTGTATCTATCTAAAATAATCTCTGAAGCAGTTCTACCTGCATTTTCCATTAAAACGAGGGAGTTTATTCCCGTTTTCTGTATAGTTAATCTGTCTATCTCTGCCATTTCATAAGATTTTAAAACCTTCATAACACCTGCACCTAAAAAGTTTTTATCTATATTTTATTAGTTAACGATGATTATTTATAGAACTTTTTCCTTAAAACTAAAATTGTTGTTAGAAAAATTGGTAAAAGTATGTAAAGAGAATAAATAATATTTAAATGTTTTACAAAAAATGTTTTTCTATCTGTTAAATAAACTTTAGTAATAATAATACCTGTTTTCTCTAAGCCTAAACTTCTTTTTATCCTTCCTACAGGAGTTATAACTGCAGATATTCCAGTATTGGCAACTCTTATAAAATACTTTCCAGTTTCTATACTTCTAACTCTAGCCATCTCAAAGTGTTGATATGGAGCAGATGTTTTTCCAAACCAGCCGTCATTTGTAGTGTTTACAATAATATTTCCTTTTTTACTAAAATCTGCTACAAAGTAAGGAAATATACTTTCAAAACATATTAAAGGAACTATTTTAAAATCTTTATATTTAATGATATTTTTTTTCTCTCCAAATGAAAAATCCAAATCTGTAGATAAATAAGGCAGTAGCTTTGCAAGGAATGAGAAAAATTTGGGTGTATATTCTCCAAAGGGAACTAGTTTTATCTTTCTATACTGTGATAAAAGTTTTCCTTTTTTGCTAAAAAGAGTAATTGTATTGTATATCTTTAAACTTCCCTTTCTCTTTATATTTTTTATATCTATATAAACATCATCTATCCCTGTTAGGATTGTTTTAGTTTTTATATCTTTTATTCCTATAAAAAATCTTAACATTACTTCATCTATATATGAGGGAGCAAATGGAAGTGAACTTTCAGGTAGGATAATAATATCAGGATTAAATTTGTCCGCTTTCTTTATTAAAGATACATACTTATCAACTATATACTTTCTCTTAGACCTATCCATCTTTAAATTTTGACTTATATTTCCCTGTATTATAGCTATCTTTTTTTCTATTCCTTCATCTTTATAACTTTTTATACGGTTTAATCCGTAAATATAGCTAGCTACAAACACAAAAAATATTATGAAGAATATATATAAAGATTTTTTTTCTCTAAATTTAAATATTAAAAAGATTGATAAAGATATATAAATAGCCAGTAGGGACAAAGTGTATATACCACCTAAAGATGTTATCTGTGCTATTTCATTTATAGGTGTAAGTGTATATCCAAGCAAATTCCAAGGAAAACCGTCAAATGGAAAAAACTCTCTCCCTAACTCTATCAATACCCATACAAAAGGAGTTATCAGTAATCCTTCAAAGCCTAGGTATGTTTTAAGTTTGTATGATATAAAGGAAAAAAGGACAAATTGGTATAATGAGAAGACTATGGAAAAACCGATTAAAAGAAGAACAGCTGTTAAGCTATTCACATCTAAATAAACAACCATTGAATATGTTAACCAGTTGAAAACTACAAGGCTAAAAGACAAACCTGTGATAAAGGAGAAAATGAGATGTTTAATTAAACTGTCTTTTAATAGAGAATTAAATAATAGAGAAAAACCTATAACAAAGGAAAAGGAAAGGAAAAATTTTGGAAAGGAAATGGCAATAAATAAACCTGCTAAAGCAGGTAGTAGTAATAAATTAATTATTCTTATTAAATAACTCTTTTTCTTTGTCTGAGAGTTTACCATCAGATATAATCTCTTTAATTATGTATGGCTTTTTTTCTTGGGCTTCATAGTATGTTCTAGTTATTAACTCTGCTACTATACCTGTAGATATTAATTGAATTCCCGATAAAACAAGTAAAGTTCCAAATATTAATAAAGGTCTCTGTCCTATATCCTCTCCTAAGAATATCTTTATAAAGATTAAATAAAGTAAACTGAAAAATCCTATTAGGAATAGTATTAATCCTACTCCACCGAAAACCCTTAAAGGTTTTGTTCTATAATCCAGTAAGAATTTTACTAAGAATAAATCTAGTATAACTTTAAAAGTTCTTGATATTCCGTACTTAGATTTACCGTAAATCCTAGGATGGTGTTTGACTGGTATTTCTGTAATCTTTGCACCGACAGATTTTGCCAATGCAGGTAAAAATCTATGCATTTCCCCGTAATTATCCAACCTTTTAGCCACCTCTGACCTGTAGGCTTTTAAAGAACAACCGTAATCGTGTAGATGAACTCCTGTTGTTTTAGATATTAACCAGTTTGCAATTCTAGAAGGTAAGGTTCTTGTTATAAAGTTGTCTTTTCTGTCTTTTCTCCAACCACTTACTATATCGTATCCCTGATTTAAGACTTCCAAAAGTTTTGGAATATCCTCAGGGTCGTTCTGTAAATCTCCGTCCATAGTGATTATTACATCACCTTTAGCTATATCAAAACCTGCAGACATAGCCGCAGTTTGACCAAAATTTTTTCTAAAGTTTACTCCTACAATATGTTTATCCTTTCTAGCCAAATCTTTTATTATTTCCCAAGACCTGTCAGTACTACCATCATTGACGAATATTATCTCATAGCTTTTTTCTAGTCTATCTAACACAGATTTTAATCTTTCATAAAGGATAGGTAGATTTTCCTCCTCGTTATAGATAGGAATAACTATAGATATTTCAACTTTTTCCTGTTTATCACCGTTAATACTTTCAAACTTTTTTTCCATACGCTTAACCTTAAATCCTTGTTGTTAATCAAAAAATTTTATTAAAACAATTATCTATTTAACCACCAAAACAGGTTGATTTGCATATTTAACTAGATTAAATGCTGTTGAACCTAGTAAAAGCCTTTTAAATCCGCCTATACCTCTATGACCGACAACAATCAAATCACATTCGTTATTATCTGCATAGTCCATTAGCTCTTCTGCAGGTTCACCTTCTAAAACTTTATAAGTGGCGTTTATTCCCTCTCTTTCCAACAACTGCATAGCTTCCTTTAAATATTTTTCTTCCTTAGATAGTTCTTCCTTTTCGTACTCCTCTATTTCTTCAGGTAGAATAAAATCAACAGCCGCAAACTCAAAAGGTCTAACTACACCAACTAGATGTATCTTTCCACCTGATAACTTAGCTAACTCTATAGCTTTATTTAAAGCTTTTTTACTACTTTCTGAACCATCATAACCTACCAAAATGTTTTGAAAAGCCATAATTTTTCTCCTAAAAAACTTTTTAATTAATTATAATACTTTGGATTTAGTTTTAAACATTTTAACCAGTTTTATTAAGTGGAAAATTTATTAAAAAAATCTTTAAACATCCCAAAAATTAAGTTTTCTTAACAAAAATTTTAAATTTTTTAAAGAAAAAAAAACTAAAATTAAATTAATTTAGTGTTTAAATGGGGGCTAGAATGGTAAGAAAAGTTTTAATAGGTGCTTTAACAGTATCCACAATATCTTTAGGTCTAATATCCTGTGAAAGTAAACAACAAAGTTCAAATAAAAATACCTCTAATACTGAAAAAAAGGAAGAAGTAGCTAAGAAAAAGGTTATTAACGGTGCAGGGGCTACATTCCCGTATCCTGTTTACTCAGCTTGGGCAAGTGAGTATTACAAACAAACAGGAATAAGATTAAACTACCAATCTATAGGTTCAGGTGGTGGTGTTAGACAAATAAAAAATAGAACTGTAGATTTTGGGGCATCAGATGCACCTTTAACACCTGAAAAGTTAGACGAGTATAAACTCTATCAGTATCCAGCTATAATTGGTGGAGTTGTGCCTGTTGTTAACATACCTAACGTTAAAGCAGGTCAATTAAAACTGGATGGACAAACTTTATGTAACATTTATTTAGGTAAAATTAAGTATTGGGATAATGCATCTTTAAAGGCATTAAACTCTGACGTAAATCTACCACATGAAAAAATTACAGTTGTTCACAGGTCTGATGGGTCAGGAACTACAGCTATATTCACAACTTACTTAGCAGAAGTATGTCCAGAGTGGAAGGAAAAAGTAGGGGCTGGAAAGGCTGTTAAATGGCCTGTTGGTATAGGTGGAAAGGGTAATGAAGGGGTGGCTAACTATGTTAAAAAGACTAAGTACTCCATAGGTTATGTTGAGTTTGCATATGCAAAACAGAACAGTCTGGCTTATACCAAACTAAAAAATCAGGCTGGTAATTTTGTAGAACCTTCAATAGAAACATTCAAAAATGCAGGGGCTACAGCAGATTTTAACCCTAAAAAACATTTTTACCTTTGGATGGTTAATGCTCCCGGAGAAAAAGCTTGGCCAATAGCTGGAGCTTCATTCATTCTGTTAGCTAGAGAGAAAACTAACTCTAATAAGCTTGTTAATTCATTCTATAAATGGGCATTTGAGAATGGAGATAGTATAGCGGAAAAACTTGATTACGTACCATTACCAAAAGAATTAAAGGAAAAAATATATAAATACTGGCAAGATAACGGTATAGCTCCTTAAATATACTTCTCCCATCTCCTTTTTACTTTTTCTTCTTGTTAAAAAATTGTCATTGTTTTAATATTTTCTTTATAAGATTACATACTTTAACGAGGTTAAAAATTGGATCCGGGTAAATGGTTTCCAATAATAATTATAGGAATGGTTATTTTCACAGTTATAATATTCGGATTAATTTTATATTTAGATAAAGGAGACAAGTAGAAAGATTTAATAATAAAAATTTTGATTTATAATCTGCTTTTAATTTTGTCTAACATTATTAAGCTCTATTCTTTCAAACTATTTTCTTTTTTATATTAAATAAAACTTTTGGTAATTAGTTAAAAAGCCCAGATAGAAATAATAGAATGGAGAAAAGCTTTATTCTTTCTCCAAAACATAGCTAATTTATTCCTTATTACAGAATATAATCTTTTATTCCAATTTGTTAATCAATACTTATATTTTTAATCTATCTGTAAATCCTAAATTATTTTCTTTAAAATCTCTATTAGTTATAATTAAAATTAATTTTTCGGAAATATCCCATACATACTTTAAGAGGTTGAGTAAGTTTGGATTTATGGAATAACTTAATATCAGTATTTGCAAATAAGTTAAATAAAACACAGCTTAACCTATTAGGCGGTGTAGAAAAGGCAGAGTTTAAGGATGGTAAACTGTATATACATACCCCTGATAGTATATATAGGGACTGGTTAAAGTTAAACTTTGAGGAGGATATAAAGAAGAGTGTCGCAATTTTGTTAGGAGAAAAAACAGATATTTTTTATATAGTAAAAAAGGAAAAAGAAAAGGAAAAAGAGGAAAGGAAAATAAACGAGGAGGTAAAGGAAAAACCTTATATATTAACAAATATAAATCCAAAGTATACTTTTTCAAACTTTATTGTTGGAAGTTGTAATAAGGTTGCTTACGCATCCTGTTTATCAGTGGCAGAAAATTTAGGTAAGATATATAATCCTTTATTTATATACGGTGGTATAGGTTTAGGAAAAACACATTTATTACACGCTACTGCCAATTATCTTTTATCAATCAATCCTAATGCTAATGTTATATACACAACAGCAGACACATTTATGTCAGAGTTAATATACTTTATGAAAAATGGTAATGTTTTAGAGTTTAGAAGAAGGTATAAAAATGTAGATTTACTATTGATAGATGATGTTCAGTTTTTAGAAGGAAAAGAAAGGACACAAATAGAGCTTTATCATATATTCAATGCACTCTATTTAATAGGTAAACAGGTTATTTTATCTTCAGACAGCCCTCCTAAAAGCTTAAAAGGTATTCAAGAAAGGCTTAGAAGTAGGTTTTCATCAGGTTTAGTCGTTGAAGTAAAAGCCCCTGATTTAACCACTAAGCTCAATATAATATCTAAAAAGGCTAAGGAGAAAAATCTAAATATACCTTCAGATGTTAAACTTTTGATTGCAAAAACTATTAATACTAATGTTAGGGAGCTTGAAAGCTCATTATATAGACTTAAAGCTTACAGTGAGATATTAGGTAAACCTATCACTCTAAAGCTAGCTAGGGAAGTTTTAAAGGATATTTTAGAGCTAAAAAATGTAGAAGAGTTATCAATAGAAAAAATTCAAAAGGAAGTTGCCTCTTACTTTTCGGTAAATTTAAACGAGTTGTTAGGGAACTCTAGAAAAAAACAGGTTCGTATGGCTAGACAGGTGGCTATGTATCTGGCTAGGTATCTTACTACAAAATCTTTAAAGGATATTTCAAAGGCATTTAGAAGAAAACATCATACTACCGTTTTAAATGCTATAGAAAAGGTTGAAAAGAGTATGGAAAAGGATAGGAAGTTTAAGTTAACAGTTGAGTTTTTAAAAGAAAGAATTATGAGTTTATAGATGAATGAGTTTGAGTTTATAGACAATTTAACTAATTTTTTAGATATAAAAGATAAAAATGTTTTAGTTGGCTTTGGTGATGACTGTGCAGTTATAAAATGTGGAAACAAAAACTTACTTTTTACTAACGACTGTCTTATAGAAGATGTCCATTTTATAAAATCTAAAATATCACCTGAAGATTTAGGTTGGAAGTTAGTTTCTGTAAATGTTAGTGATATTGTATCCTCTGGAGGTTATCCGAGATGGGCTAATATAACTGTAGCTTTATCAAATAAAGACATTGATTATCTAAAATATGTTTATAAAGGTATAAGGAAAGCTTTAGATTTTTACAAATTTAGTTTAGTTGGTGGTAATACATCTAAATCGGATAGGATTTTTTTAGATATGTTTTTAGTTGGAGAGACAGACAGGTATATACTTAGAACTGGTGCAAAAACTGGAGATTTTGTTTATATATCGGGAGAGTTAGGTCTGTCTAGGGCAGGTTTAGAGCTTTTACTTATGGATAAAAAGAGTTATGAAGATTTTGAATTAGAGTTAATAAAATATCACACAAAGCCTTTGGCTAGGATTGACTTAGTGGAAATAATAAGGGATAACGCTTCTTCCTGTATAGATGTTAGTGACGGTCTTGTGGGAGATTTAAACCATATTTCACAAAAAAGCAAAAAGATGATTATTTTAGAAGAAGAAGAACTACCAATACACAAACTATTAAAACTATACTGTGAAAAGTATAATAAAAATCCTTTAGATTACATTTTATATGGCGGTGAAGATTATCAATTAGCATTTACATCTAAAAATAATTTAAAAGATTGTATAAAAATTGGTTATGTTAAAGAAGGTGAAGGGGTTTACTTAAAATCAAATGGAGAGTTTAAAAGATTAAAAGGTTGTGGCTTTTCACATTTATAATAATCTAAACAATTAATTTACATTTTAGAATTGATTTAAACCCATATAATTTTATAAATTTTTGAATTTAATACTTATCAATTTAATACGAGTTTTAGAATTGTTAATGAATTGATTTAAACCGACTTTCATTTTAGCTAACTGGAGCAAAATTAACATTAATTAGTTTTAAACAGATATTCTAGCCTAAAACAGATAATTAAATTTCTAAGTTAGCGTTAATTATTAAATCTATTAAACTTATCCCTAATAGCTTAAAAATAGGTTTAGTTGTTAAACTAAAATTTTTAAAATTAAATCTATATCTCCTCTAGAAAATCTAACACATCTTCTTCTATCTTTTTTTCTTCCTCATCTTCCTTTTGCCATTCTTCCACAACTGGAATATCATTACCTTCAATCTTACCTTCCGCTTTGTCTATCTTTACAAGTAAAGGTATTCTGGTCATATTACCTATGATTATAGCCTCACCGGGATTTAAACTTGGTAAATAGGACATCAACTCTTGAGATAGAGCTTCACTTGCAGATTGGACATGTTTCTGGTCTTCAGGTTCAACAAGTTTTAAAATAATCATATTGTTCATTTGGGATAAAATCTCTTTGTCTAAACCTTTAGGTCTTTGGGTTATTATTACTAAACCTAATCCAAACTTCCTACCTTCTCTAGCTATCCTTGATATATAATATTTAGATTGTGTATTCCTTTTATCTCCTGCTAGTATATGTGCTTCTTCAATAACTATAAGTAAAGGTTTTTTTAATTTAGTATCCCCTCTCCTTACAGCTTTTTTTCTCTCTTCCAAACTCCACATTAAGATGTTAGAACAGATAGTATCTGCTGTTTCTTCGTCAATTTCTGAAAAATCTATAACATTTATATAACCGTCCTTTATCTTTTCTATTATAGGTTTAGCACCAAGCTTAATGATATGCCCAAGCTCAAGCTCCATCTCTTCTATTTTGTTTAAGACTTCGTATAAACTTTCTTCCCTAGGTTTACCTTTTAATCTAGTCTGTCTAATATCGCTATCTTCATCTCTTATACTGTCTACTGTTTCCTTTAACCTATTTAAAAATTCCTCTGTTGTTATATAGTTTTGCCAATTTTTTCCTTTTTCTCCTTCAAGCTCATTTATTAGATGTTCTAAAGCTAATTTAAAGTATCTTAACTGTATGTATGCGTTAGGTTTTATACCTACCAGACTGGCAAACTCTTTAGGTTTCAATAAAGCTGGATTTATTATAGGTTCTATAATGTTAACTCTATTTTTTCCACCTTTTTTAAACTCTGATTTAACATACTCGCCGTGAAAATCGAATACTAAGACCGTTCCATTTAGATTTAGTATGTTTTGTAGTAAAACTGATACTGTATTAGATTTACCTGCTCCAGTTATTGCTAATATAGCTAGATGTCTCAATACTATCTGTTCAACATTTATATAAACTGGTACATCTTCATCTTGAGACAGAAGTTTCCCAATTCTTATAAATCTTTTGTCCTTAGCTCCAAAGAGTTTTTTCAGTATATCAGGGTCAGCTTCGTAGACATCTGCTGCAGGAGGTGGTGGAGTTTTTAAAAGTTTTAGATTTGCCTTATCTCCATCCTCTACAATCTCACCGAGTATATTTATATCACCTTTTAAAGTAATATCTTTGCCTGAAAATCTTTTTATACCTTCAACCTGTTCCCTTGATTTTGTAGTTTCAGGAAGATAGGGATTTTCCCTGTGTAAACTCTGTATCATCCCTAAGACTTTTATATCCCTATCTTCCTCTTCGTACTCAATAAATACAAACTCTCCTATTTTTACTGTTTTATCTGTTATAAAAAAAACTCTGTTAGGTTTAGTTGAACCTATACAGTATCCTAACTTTTTCTTCATTATTACTATATATCTAAGTTTCTAAGTATCGTTTTGTGTGGAACTGTTATTATACTTTCAAATGAGAAATTAATCCTATCTAACATTCCTAACAAGATAGTACCACTGTTAAATGCTAAAAATTTTCCAAATGATTTATACGTTTCCTCGTCAAACTCTTTAAAAGTCATCCTTTCTAAAGCCAACTTTAATCTTAAGAATGCATAAACCATCCTAAAATCCAATTTGTTTGTTAATCCTATCTCATACAGCTTTTTCCAGAAATCTATAGTTATACTTCTCTCTTCCGCTCTCTGCTCAACCTCTTCAAACCAATTATCTATAACTTCCTGAAATGCATTATAAACTCTAGTTAAGACTTTAGTTTTCTTTATACTTTTGTATAGCTGTTTAAATACGTCAGATATATTAGCATCGTAAATTCTATTTAAATCCTCATCTGTAAGCTCAACAATTTTTCCAAAATCTTCTATCCACTCTTGAACAAAATTTTCATCTATATGAGGTTTAGGTAGTTTAGTTGACAGAAGATTTACCAGTAATCTTTGGTCAATTCTTGTATTTTTTTCTATTAGATTAATCGCTGTGTACATATATATTGCTAAAGCAGTATTTAACGCAAGATATATAGCTTTTCTATAAGCTGAAAGTATATTATTAACTGCCTTTTCATCTTTAATAGCTTCCATAACCAATTTTTCTAGTATAAAGACTGTAGATAGAAGTAAAGGAGTTAGATGTTGTGCAGGAACACCTGATATTTTTAATGTACCTAAAGCCTGACCAATTATAAATCTAATACCTTCCTCATCAATTCTTCCATCTGCCACACTTCTAAATGCATCTATAAATAGCTTTCTTCTCTGTGCTAACACCTCAGGGTCTTGTTGGTCAACCTGTGCCGCTTTAGCAAAGTAAATATCAGCTAATTTTTCTATAACTTGATAAAGTGTTTCCCTGTGCTCCTTTAGATACTTCCTTTCTGCTGGATTAAGGTTATACTCCTTTTTAGCAAGTTTAGGAAGCTTTTTAATGTCTATCTTTTCAATCTCTACAGGCTTATACTGATTTTCTTTTAATTTATCAGCTATCTCCTGAACCGCTATAAATCTCAACCCCAGTTTAACATTTTCAGCAAAGTTTACGCCTAGATATATATCCGGCTGAAAATCCATAAGATATATATTTTTTTCCTCAGATACTAGATAGTATTTATCAATTTTATTAATTCCGAGTGTTGATAGAACTGCTGATTTAACTTGATATAATATTATCGGTAAGATTTCTTCAAATCTTCTTAATTCATTAGGTGAATGGTGTATGTGAACCTCTTCTAAAATGTTCCCAAACTTATCAGCAACAAAGAATAGATTAACGTTATCTTTTACAAAATCACTTAAGATAAGTTCGTTCTCCATCTTTCTATAATCTCCTCTATATTTTCTTTTTTACTACCATACTTTTCTAAATAAGCAG